>RFHM01000300.1 GCA_003696865.1 Acidobacteriota bacterium
CCGAGGTGGCGAAGCGTCCACCATCGAGTGGAACCAGTGGCCGCAGCTCCGGCGGGATCACCGGGATGACTTCCAGGATCATCCACTCGGGGCGATTGCCCGATTTGCGGAAGGCGTCCACCACCTTCAACCGCTTGGCGTATTTGAGGCGCTTCTGCTGCGAGGGATCGGTCTTCATCCGATGGCGCAGTTCCTCGGCGAGCTCTTCCAGATCGATGTCCGAGAGCAGCTTGCGAATGGCCTCGGCGCCCATGGCGGCGACCTCCGGGCCGACCTTGCCGGGGAACTCCTGGACCAGCCGCCGGTACTGTTCCTCGTTGAGCAACTCCTTGTACTTGACCGGGAGCCCCAGTCGGGCCAACTCCTCATCGGGCATGATGACGATGTAGGACTCGAAGTAGAGGACTTTCTCCAGGTCGCGCAGCGAGATGTCCAGCAGTTGCCCGATGCGCGACGGCAGGCTCTTGAAGAACCAGACGTGCGAGCAGGGGCTGGCCAGTTTGATATGGCCCATGCGCTCGCGCCGCACCTTGCTCAAGGTCACCTCCACGCCGCACTTGTCGCAGATGACCCCACGGTGTTTGGTCCGTTTATACTTGCCGCACAAACACTCGTAGTCGTTGATCGGCCCGAAGATCCGGGCGCAGAACAGGCCGTCGCGCTCCGGTTTGAACGTACGGTAGTTGATCGTCTCCGGCTTGGTCACCTCTCCGTGCGACCAGGAGAGGATCTTCTCCGGCGACGCCAATCCCACGCGAATGGCGTCAAATTCAATGGTCGGTGACTGCTTCTCAAAAAATCGTCTGAACATGGCTCTTCTCCACTCACCATGCGGTTTGGTTCAAGGAGCGAGGAGCAGGGAGCACATTCCACGCTCACGGGCTCCACGCTTCAATCGGCCGCCTTCTCTTCTTCGAGAGGCAAGACGCGCTCTTCTTCTTCCTCTCGCTTGATGAGTTCCACGTCCAGGCAGAGCCCTTGGAGCTCGTGCACCAGGACGCTGAACGATTCGGGGACGCCCGGCTGGAAGTCGATATTCCCGTTGACGATCCCCTCGTAGATTCGCGATCGTCCGACGACGTCATCGGACTTGGCGGTGAGCAACTCTTGCAACGTGTAGGCGGCGCCATAGGCCTCCAGCGCCCACACTTCCATCTCGCCGAATCGCTGTCCTCCGAACTGAGCCTTGCCGCCGAGCGGCTGCTGGGTGATGAGCGAATAGGGTCCGATGGAGCGAGCGTGGATCTTGTCGTCGACCAGGTGGGAGAGCTTCATCATATAGATGTAGCCCACGGTGACCTTCTCCTTGAACGGCTCGCCGGTCATGCCGTCATAGAGGATCACTTTGCCCGTCTCGGGCAGGCCCGCCTGGCGGAGTTTTTCCTTGATCTCCTCTTCGCTGGCTCCATCGAACACCGGCGAAGAGAAGGCCAATCCCAACGCCTTACCGGCCCAGCCGAGCGTGGTCTCAAACAGTTGCCCCACGTTCATGCGCGAAGGCACGCCGAGGGGATTGAGGACGATCTCCACCGGCGTCCCATCGGGCAAGTAGGGCATGTCCTCCTCGGGGAGGATGCGGGCGATGACGCCCTTGTTGCCGTGGCGCCCGGCCATCTTATCGCCCACCGACAGCTTGCGCTTCATGGCGATGTAGACTTTGACCATCTTGATGACGCCAGCGGGCAGCTCATCGCCGCGGCGCAACTTCTCGATGCGCTCCTTGTAGAAGTGCTCCAGCACGGCGATCTGTCGATGGGTGCGCATCTCCACCTGTTTGATCTCGGCGGCGATGTCGACCTTGGGGTTGGCCACCTGAATCTTCCTCAGCGCCGAAAAATCGAGCGTCTGCAGGAACTCGGCCGTCAGCCGCTCGCCCTTGCTGAGAACTTTGCGCCGATTGACGTAGAGGTCGGCAGCCAGTTTCTGGCCCTCCAGGAGCTCGCGGATGCACTCATCGCGACTCTCTTCCAGAATACGGATCTCATCCTGGAGGTTACGGCGCAACCGCTCTTCTTCGGCCTGTTCGATGGCCAGCGAGCGGGCGTCCTTGGCCACGCCCCGGCGAGTGAACACCTTGACGTCGATGACCGTGCCCTCGATGCCCGGCGGGCACTTCAACGAGGCGTCGCGGACGTCGCCGGCTTTCTCGCCAAAAATGGCCCGAAGCAACTTCTCTTCGGGAGTGAGCTGAGTCTCGCCCTTGGGCGTCACTTTACCCACCAGGATGGAGCCCGGCTTGACGTAGGCGCCGATGCGAATGATGCCACTCTCGTCGAGATCCCGTAACATGAACTCACTCACGTTGGGGATGTCCCGAGTGATCTCTTCGGGCCCCAACTTGGTATCGCGAGCTTCGATCTCCAACTCTTCAATGTGAATGGATGTATAGGCGTCCTCCTTGACCAACTTCTCGGAGACGAGAATGGCGTCTTCGTAGTTATAGCCGCGCCACGGCATGAAGGCGACGAGCACGTTGCGCCCGAGAGCCAACTCTCCGTGATCGGTGCAGGGACCATCGGCGATGACCTGCCCTTTGCGCACCCGCTCGCCGACGCGGACGATGGGCCGCTGATTGATGCAGGTATTCTGATTGGAGC
>RFHM01000301.1 GCA_003696865.1 Acidobacteriota bacterium
CCGTAGGTCGGAGATTCCGGAAATAGGCGTAGCTTCCGGTGAACTGCCACTTGTCGGTGAAGTTGTGAGTGAGATGGAATTTCACGTAATTGGTCTCGATGGGGACGCTGGCCGTCGACCGGAAGCCGATCGTATTGAGACCATCGCCGAGCGTTGGGTCATTGCCCTGGGGATAGAGGCTCATGAATGCCGCCACCGATGGACTCAATCCCAAACCTCGAGGATCGCACGGCTGATCGTTATTCTCACCGCAGAGGGTGGACGCGGCCAGATCGTAGGAGACGATATTCCCTGCATTGTCTCGGAATCGCAGGATTCCTCGTCGCAGCGTCTCGCTGGGCACGATGCGGGTGACATTCACCGAGGAAGGGAAGCGACGACCTTCATAATTGACGTGGAAGAACGTCTTATTGCGCCAGAAGGGGCCGCCGAATCGGAAGCCGAAGCGGTTGTCTTTGAGTTCCGGCTTGGGAATCCGGTTGCGATTATTGGTCCAGGAGTTGGCGTTGAGGTTGTCGTTTTGATGATACCAGTAGGCCGCTCCATGGAACTCGTTGCTCCCTCGCCGACTGACGAAAGCCACCTGCGCGCCCGCCGAGCGACCGAAGGTGGCGTTGGGATTGGTCACGCCCACGCGAAATTCTTCTACGCTGTCTACCGGCACGGGGATCACCGTGTTCAGAGCCGCGCCGCCACCAACGACATTATCGGAGATGTCGATGCCATCCAGAGAGAATGTGCTCTGGTCGCTGCGCGCTCCGGTCACCGCGCCGCCGGTCAGGAATCCGGTGGTCGGCATCACCCCGGGCTGCAAGGTGAGCAGTTCATTGGCCTGACGGGTGAGTGTCGGCAAGCGCAGTAACGGTTCGCTGCTGATCACATTGCCCACGGTAGCATCGGTCTTCTGAAGCTCCACAACGGCGCCCGCCGTGACTTCCACCGTCTCCACCATTTCGCCCACTTCCAGCGTGAAGTCGAAGGAGTAGGATTTGGCCACTTCAATCTTCACCGAAGGAAGGACGGCCTGGCGAAAACCTTGCATCGTGACGGTGATTTTATACTCACCGGGCGACACGCGAGGAAACGTGTATTGCCCATCGGCGTTGGTCATCCGCACTTGGCGCTGATTGGTGGCCAGGTTCAACAGTTCCACCTCAGCCCCGGGGATGACCGCGCCTTGGGGATCGGTCACCAATCCCGAGATGACCGCCGTCGCCGCCGTCTGCGACAGCGTGATCCCAGGAATCGCCAGAAGGAGTGAAACCGCTGCCACGAGCACGCTCAGTCCTCGACGGGCAGCGGACGTGTGTACCACTGATGCTGAGTGTTCCATATTCATCCCTCCTAATGAAGATACGTAGCGCACGTATCTTGCGCTACGATACGATCTTCCATCGTTTGTGATGAGCCTATGCCCATGGACGATTGCTGTAAGATGGGGTGCGGGCCTCGGCTCTTGACAGCAAGCCACTCGGGTTCGTTCGAGCCTCGTCCATATCCCGGCTCGTCCATGCCTCTCATCCCCTCCATGAAGGTTCGCCTCACCATGCGCCGGAGTCCAGCAGAATTGCGGGCAATACACCACCTCATGCAAGAACTCGAAGGAGGAACAACAACCGTTGCAGTCCACATCAGCATGCATGCGCTCACGCTCGTCACGTCCATGCTTCATCCTCTATCCCTGGAAGTGGATTCGACCTGAGACGGCGAGAGCCCTGATGAAGCCACTCCGCCGGCTTCTGGAAGAATACGAGTGGATTTGACCGGGGACGACGAGACGCCCCTCCTCGCTCGCTCTCCATACGTGCGCTTGCTTGTCGATAGGCCAACCGACACCCACCATCTGACAAAACCTCCGGAATACTCGGCATGATTTTTAGCAAACGGCGTGCCAGTGAGAGGGAGATGGATTAACTTTTTGAGGACCATACAGTTGTACAACACATCGAGTGAGCCGTGCAGGCGCGATATCCATTTTTTCGGAAATTCATCCGAAAATCTGGATGCCGCATTTGCCATGAGATCACCGCCGAGAAGGTGAGAGTGCGCTTGGTCCCAAGCTCCATCGAGGATGCTGACGTGTGCACCACTGATGCTGAGTGTGTCATCACATCCCTCCTTTTATTCAGGCGTACCCCGAGGGTAAGCCATCTATTGATTCCGCTCAAACAGGTCCGTTCGGCCAATATATACCCGATGCGCTTCAACATGTCAAGCGAAAAAAACAACAAGCGTTGCATTATGGCTTGGAACGAAGATGGCGTTCTCGAGGAGCAACTCCATCTCGCCACTTTCAATTGAACAAGGGAGGTCTTGAGCGGTATCGACGCCGATCATCGACGCCAACCGTCATCATCGTCCGTATGCTTTTTCACCCGTCGATCCCATCGCAATGAATGTTGCAATACTTGACGCTCGACATCGTGTATGCTAATGTTCGCCGTGTGGGAGTGAAATCCTCTCAGGCTGACGAGAGTCATGGAGTGGCAAGGAGTCGAGGGCTGAACAGGAGACCTATGAAGAAGAAAGAGACACCGCAGCATAATGAATTTCAGCGGGGCGGTTTGCTCACCCCGCTCGAACGTCGATTCATCCAGGCACAATCCCGATTGAATTCGCGTCGGCAACACTTGATTCGATCCATCCTGGATCATCCCGAAGAAACGTTTTACCTCTCTTCTCGGGAGTTGGCGCGGCGATATCACGTGGATGCGGCGACCATCGTACGCACCATTCAGGCGTTAGGCTATGAGCGATTCGCCGATTTCGCCGCCGATTTGCGGCAACATTTCGTCATGCGCATCACGCCGTACACCATCATGCGGGCGGCGACGCAGAAAAAACAAAGCCTGGCCGATCACATTCGTCACTGTATCGAGAAAGACATGGAGAATCTGAGCGCGTTGCGGACCGGCTTGGACCCGGCGCGCGTCGTTCATCTGGCCAGGCGGATTCATCGCGCGCGGCGGATTCTCGTCATCGGCGTCGACCTGGCGGCATCGCTCGCCTGGCGACTGGCTTACGGGCTCACTCCTCTGGGTTTCGATGCCGAGGCGCCGGTGGGAAGCGAGGGTAATCTCCAGCACAGGATCCGGTTGCTCACGGAGAAGGATCTGCTCATCGCCATTAGTTTCGGACGTTGCTTGCGGGTGACGGTGGAAGCCGTGCTCCAGGCGCGCGAGCAGGGCGTCCCCACCTTCGGCATCACCGATGGTATGTTCACGCCACTGGCACAGTATTGCGATGATTACTTGATCGCCTCCATCGCCAGTCCCTCCTTCGCGGGATCCTACGTGGCGCCGATGAGCTTGATCAACGCCATTCTGGTGGCGTGCGCGCTCATTAAGCCCAAGAGATCTTTAGCCCTGCTTCGGCAGACGGAGGAGGAGTATCGCTCCAGTCCGCGTTGGTATCAAGAGCCTCCATCGACGAATACAGCTCGGAAGCGGAGGCGTCAGGCAGCGGCATCGTCTGGAACCCGGAAGGCGGCGAAGAGGCGTCGGCCAGAGAAGAAATGAGATCGCGTCCATGTTCAGCATGATGAGGGAGTCGCCGGCCGACGACGATTGGATCTGGCCTTGGAAAGAAAGGAGCATGAGTTGAACAACCGAGCGAGATTCCCGAGTTTCGTCTTCCTCTCCATTGTCATTCTCGCATGCTGGGCGCTCGTTGAGCCTCAACAAATCGGCATGTCGGGGCTACACCCTCGCCGTTGGGAGGGGCAGAAGGCGGCGGTGGCGGCGCGGATTCGGCGAGTCGAGAATGGGTTGCTCCCGGCGGTGGTCATCAAGGGTCGTGCTCCGAGGCCGATGAACCTCATCGAGCGCATGAAGCACTATCGGGTACCCGGCGTGAGCATCGCCGTCATCAATCAGGGAACAGTGGAGTGGGCGCGGGGATATGGCGTGGTGGAAGCCGGAAGCCACCGTCCGGTGACGCCCGAGACGCTCTTCCAGGCGGCGTCCATCAGCAAGCCCGTGACCGCTATGGCCGCCCTCTTTCTCGTTCAACAAGGGAAACTCAGCCTTGATGGCGACGTGAATGCGGCGCTCGTTTCCTGGAAGGTGCCCGAGAACGAGTACACGGCCCGGGAAAAAGTCACTCTGCGTCGATTGCTCAGTCATAGCGCCGGGCTGACGGTCCACGGTTTCCGCGGCTACGCTCAGGGAGAACCCCTTCCCACGCTGCGAGACATACTGGATGGGCGTCCGCCGGCCAACTCACCGCCCATTCGCGTCACCGCCGTGCCGGGCCAGCAGTGGCGATATTCGGGCGGCGGCTATTGTGTCGTTCAACAGCTCCTCATGGACATCACCGGGAAGCCATTTCCCGAGCTCATGCGTTCGACGGTGCTCGATCGATTGGGTATGACGCACTCCACCTACCAGCAACCCTTGCCCGCCGAGTGGGCTCGTCAGGCCGCCAGTGGTCATCGCTCCGATGGCGCTCCGGTGAAGGGGCGGTGGCATACCTACCCCGAAATGGCCGCTGCCGGATTGTGGACCACGGCGGCCGATCTGGCTCGCTTCGCCATCGAGATACAGAGAGCATGGCGAGGGGAATCCCACAAGGTCCTTTCCCGGAGAATGATCCGTCAGATGCTCACTCCACAAAAAGATCGCGTGGGCTTGGGGCTCTTCCTCAGAGGCGAAGGCCAGCGGCTCCGCTTTTATCATGGCGGTTCCAATGCCGGTTTTCGCTGCTTCCTCACGGCTTATGTGGCGACGGGCCAGGGAGCGGTCGTCATGACCAATTCTGACAATGGTCAGCCCTTGGCCATGGAAATCATTCGAAGCATTGCCCGGGAATACGGTTGGCCCGATTATCGGCCGGCGGAGAAAGTGATCGCCAAAGTCGATCCGGCCATCTATCAGGCGTACGTCGGCGACTACGAACTCGGTCCTGGACTCATCATCACCATCCGCCGCCAAGATGGCCGGTTATTCGGCCAGGCGAGTTGGTTTGCCAAAACCGAGTTGTTCCCCGAGTCGGAGACGTCTTACTTTTCGCCGAGTGGATTGAGCATCACTTTCGTCAAGAATGAGCGGGGAGTGGTCACCGGGATGGTCGTACATCAAGGCGAGCGCGATTGGCGAGCGCGGAGGATCAAATAAGCGCCGCTCCCTCTTCATGTCCCCTCAGCGAGGTCGAGTTCGTCGATGGATGGCGCGCCCGGCGCGCCATCCATCGACGTTGACGGTGATCAGGATGTCTTCTTCCTGTGCTGCTCGAACCAGTTGAGAATGTAGAGGATTTTGGTCAGGTGATGACTGGGTCGCCGCCGAATCCCATGAGGCTCGTTGGGCACGCGTACGAGAACGGCGTCTACCTTGAGGAGCTTGAGCGCCTCGTAATACTGCTCGGACTCGGATATCGGCGTGCGATAGTCCTCTTCGCCGGTGATGACCATGGTCGGCGTCTTGACGTTCTTGACTACCGAGAGGAGGGAACGCTTCTCATAGTGTTCGACGTAGTCCCAGGGGAAGCCCGGAAACCAGTATTTGATGCCGAATGAAGGAATATCTGCCGTCAGGACCCAGCTATACCAGTTGATGACCGGATAGGCGGCCGCCGCCGCTCGGAAACGATCGGTGTGACCGATCATCCAGCAGGTGAGCACGCCACCACCACTGCCCCCGGTGACGAAGAGATTCTCCGTATCGATGTAGC
>RFHM01000302.1 GCA_003696865.1 Acidobacteriota bacterium
GCCCACAGATCTTCACGGCGAAAAGCGGGATGTACACCGATTTTCCTCGGGATTGAGCGGTGAGTATCCCGCCGTTTCGGTGTTGATCGGCGGGCCATTTCGTCCCCGAGCCGGAGCGAAAAAAGCATATGATCATATGGTTGTGCCAGAACAACAACGGCGTATAATGGGACGTAGGTGTAGCAAGTTGTTTCTGCCATTGCTGGAGGGAATTATGAAAAGTGCGCTTCGAGCATGGTTGAGATCGTTTCTTTGGGCTTCGCTGTGCCTCCTGCTGTTTTCGGCCAGCGCATGGGCGGATGTGGAGATCGGGCGACAGTGGGCTCGTCGAGCGCCCGTCATCGATGGCCTGGTCTCTCCCGCAGAGTGGACTGAGGCTGTGGCCACTCCCCTCACGCATGGAGTGTTAAGAACGATGAACGATGGGGCATTCTTGTATGTCCTGCTCGATGTGGTCGACGATACCGTCGATGATCCGCCTCCGGGAGGAGATTTTTACGTTCTCGCCTTCGATGTGGACCTGAATCGCGCCGTCACGCCGAACGTGGATCTGATTTATGATACCTGCAGCGACGGTCGTCCTTTCATCAAGGCCTTCTATCTCGGTGGGGGAGCGTTCACCGCGTGTCGAGATCCGAGTCCACTCTCTCGCGGCGCGATGGGATTCGGACCAACATTGCATTCTTCAACGCCGCACCGCTTCTGGGAGTTTCGGCTGGACTTTGCCGAAATCGGAGTAGATCCGAGTACCTGGACGACCGCGACCGGAGAGATTCCCCGAGTGCGGGTGAACGTTGCCACGGTGTCCCGGAAGCCCAGATTTTCCTCCGCTCAACCTGACCCCAATCTGTTTCCCGATCTGTCCAACACGTTTCAACTCGATCTGGCCACCTTCCCCACCTATCCCCGGGGAAGTACGGGTCCCATTTTTGCCGGCGTTGGACTCGTCCCCTTCAACTTCATTGATCGGTTGGGCTATGCGAACATCGACATCCCTGGGTACTACCGGGCCATTGCCGCGCCATTTGGGGGCAGACTGAATATTTTCGGATTTTGGGAAGACTTGTATAGCCGTGGCGCGCGCGCCTACCGGGTGCTGTATTCCAAAGATGGTGGACCACCGACCCGCTTGCGCCAGACCTGGACCAATTTTCTGTTCAATCGAACAACCAGACGGTGGGAGCCTGTGGCCATCGGTCCCGATGCCGACGATAAATACACGATTCCACCACCCGATGAGTTGTGGTATCTGCCTAATTTGCTGATCAGTTGGCAAACCAGCGGATTCGCCGACGGCACCTATACCCTGAGTCTGGAAGTGTTCGACGGGGCTGGAGATCCGATCTCTCTTCCTTCGGAGGACAACCAGCTCACTCTCTTTGTGGTCAATACGCCGCCGGTGCCGGTGATCAATGATGTCTTGTATAGCGGCTCATCGATCTGTCCCTGCGCCATCGTCACACAAGGGGATGCGCCCGCGGGCTTCAATTTCAATATTTCGGTGATAGACGCCAACGGTGCCCTCGATCGTTTCGCCCTGGTTGGCCGCTTCGGCGAGAATCGAAGCACCGGAGTGATTCACTCGGACAATTACAGTCGGCACGTGGATGAAGACGGTCCCAACCGGTGGAATGGTGTCTCTGGGATTACCGTTCCCATTGGGGCACGTTGGCGGGCGAGGCAGTCATGCGCTTACACGTTTGTTCTCAAGGCATTCAGTCGCGTCCAGAATGGCTACGGACGGCGGTGGAGCGGCGGCATTGATTTCACCATCAGCTTGACGATCCTTCTGGGTGATGGTGCGGGGTCGATCGTTGGGTGCCCTCCGGCAGCGCTTGGCGGGGACGCTCTCCGGAAAGGTGAGTCCCATAACGTGCCGGAAGGCGTGCGACAGGATCGCCCCTCGGTGGAAAGAGGGCCCCGAGCACACCCAGAACGGGCTCTGTGAAGAGCCATATCTCCTGCCGAGCCTGGCAGGGGCGAAAGCGTTCAATTGGAGGGAAGATGCGATGACGGTCAAAAAGTATATGCATTTCGCCCTGATGGGCAGTCTCCTCGTGATGCTCGCGATGCCCATTGGTCCAGGACACCGCCGGCTCCAGTCGTTGGGGCAAGTTCCCGAACCAGGATCTCCCTCCCTGCTCCGATTGGACCGCGCAAAGTATCATATTGGAGACTGCCTGCTGGTGAGAGTTTCCGATCAGGACCAGAATAAGAATCCCAAAGAGGTAGAGACGGTTTCGGTGATCGTCGTCGATCGCTATCCGGAAACCTCGGCCTCGGGCGACCGGGAGACCATAACACTGGTCGAGACGGATCCCAATTCCGGCGTTTTTGTGAATCCCAAATGCTTGCCCATTAGCGAGGGGCCGGTCAAACCTAATGACGGGACTTTGCAAGTGAATCCCGGTGACATCATCGCTGCTCTGTATCAAGATCCGGATAATCTGATTCCTCAGAGCCGCGAAGAGCTCTTCAGGCTGGTCGACATGAGCGCGGACCTGGCACTGATCTCGGGTGGGAAGAGCCAGGGATTATTCAGGATCAAGATCGATCCCGCGATCCTGCCGCAGGAACTTTCCAGCACTCCCGGCCAACAACCCAACGAACCGCCACGGCCTCTGGCCATGGTCCTCAATCCTAAGAACGTGCCCATCGTTTACGGTGAGGATCAGGTCATCTACAGACCGGGGAGCGATCAGGAGTTGGCCGATTTCTTGCAGGAGCGTCAAGGCATCGTCGTCGATGAAATCGATATTCCGAGACCCGACGCCCAACCGAATGAGCCACCCCTCAAGTATTTCCTCATTCGCCTCGATCCCGGCCAGGGTGACTTGGGAGACCTGGCTTATCTGGCGGAACTCTTCGGTGCTCAAGGGGAATATACCTTCTCCTCGGAGAACGCGGCCAGATTACTGGCGCTCATTCTGGAGGAGCAGGTTGGCGGTCGGTTTGTGATGCACAATTCGCTGATATGGATGCTCGGCAGACCGATGACCCGGGAAGGAGACCTCAATGCTGACGGCGTAGGTGGCGATGACGGCTTCGGCCAGCCCTGGTTCGGCGCACCTGACATCGGGCTTCGGGACGCTATTCTGTACCTGGACTTGATTGATCGGAATACCGCTCTCTCGGTGAACGTTGCTTTCGTCGATGGAGGCTTTGCCGGGCCGGAGGATTATGAGGGCGTGGATAATCCTGACTATGGCATGCCGTTTGCTACTATCCCTCAGGGAAACTGTGATCGGGCCAGGTGTTCCGGATCAGCGGCGGGACCATTTCCCATCGCTCCTTTCTGTGCAGGCGGTGGCGGTCCGGCGTGTGACTGGCATGGGACGCTCGCCTTCGGTGTTGCAGGAGCGGTTGCGAACAATGGATTCGGGGTCATGGGCGTCGCCGGTCATGCTCGCACCAGCACCGGCCGCGACGGGCAGAGCAGCCTCATGCGGCCAATGTTCTTCAAGATCGGGCTCCCCTATATGACGAACGTGGCCAAAGCCATAACCGCTGCCGTCAACAGGGGGGCAGACATCATCAACATCAGCAGTGGATTTCCCTGTGAACCTCTCCTGGATATCGACATTTGCAAAACGGCCACTCGGGTTGCCCTCATCGGCGCCTGTGAAGTATTGGGCACGGTCTTTGACATCATCATACCGGAGCCGATTGCTGAGTTCCTCCGCACACTCACCTGTGGTTCATTGGCGACTCTCTTCCATCTTACCGGCGTGGCCGATGAGGACGCCTTGCGGGCGGCCGTCTCCAGGGCTCTCGCCCGAGATGTCGTCGTGATAGCCTCCGGACCGGAGAATGTGGACCTGCCCATCATCGGGCAGGTTGGTCCTTTCGACGCGCTCGATGATGAATTCTTCCCATGTGCTTACGACGGGGTCATCTGCGTGGGGAACCTCGCCAGTGATAGGGGCAGCAGGAGACCGGATGAGAGCAATCCCATAGGCGCCGGCATCGATATCTGGGCTCCTGGCCGTTTGCTGAGTACCCCGATCCCGGGTTCGGGAGGGGCAGTGACGGGATTCGGTGGCACGAGCGCGGCGGCGCCCTTCATCACTGGCGTCGTGACGATGATGAAGGCGGCGAACCCTGCGCTTCATCGTCGGGAGATCGAGAGGATCCTGATCGAAACGAGCAATCCATTTCCACCGGACAGTGGCCCTCGCGGCGATTGCGTGCGGGATAGCGGCGGAGACTGCGTGGGTTATGTCAACGTGTTGGCCGCCGTTCAAATGGCTGCCGGGATCGGTTTGAGTTGTACCGGCTGGGATGAACCCCCTTCGTTTGACACGCCGGCGAGCGCCGAAGACCTCGGCACATTGCCTGCGCCCAGTGGCCCGGGATCCATTGTGGAGGTCCCGATTGGAGGCGACAGGTCTATCCATGCCTTCCCCAGCGACGAGGACTGGATGAAATTCCGCCCCCCCACTCTGCCTGGTGCCGTTTCTGGAGATCCCGTTCCCATCAGGGCTGAGCTGACATTGTCAGAGCCGGCTTTCGGCTCTCTGGATATGCAACTGTTTGAGGATGTCGATCCTGGTGGTGGGATTTCCTTGAGACGGATCGGGAGCGGGGCATCTATCGTGGTGAACGCGCGCAATGACCGGGACTACTATATTCGGATTTCAAGTGATGCCGACGTTGCCGTGAACGATAACTGCTACGGCGGGAGCACGCTCACCATCGAGGTCTTCAGGCCCCCGGCGGGCGATCGCTATGCGGGGAATGACAGTCTCGATCGAGCAGTGAGCGTAACGGAAGAATGGGAGCATGAGCATTGGAGGTGTCCTCCGGGAGTCAGACGAGCCCTGGGTCGAGATCCGGGATGTCCCGATGTCTTCGAAAATGGGGCCACGCCTCAGGGAGCGGAGGAAGTGTGGACTATGCGCATCTCCGACTTGAGTATAGCCAGCGCGACTGAAAGCGATTTCTTCCGCATCCGTATCCCCAATCCGGCCGACCCTGCCGACGGGGGCCATGACGATATCAGGCCACGAGAGGAGAGGGAGCGAGATCCAGACTCCCTCGAACCACTGCCGGAGTGTGACGTCGTCCAACGTGAAGGATTCGGCCCGCATGGCTTGGCCGGGATGGAGAACGTGACTATTGCCGGGAAACTCTTCATTCGGGTGATCCCGATGGGGAATGCCGTCAGCGCGAGGCCTGTTTCCACCGAAGGGGAATCCATTCGGCTTTATCGGGACATCGACGGTGACGGCACGTTCGAGCTCGACGAGAGACTGGGCAGCCCCATCGGGGATTCCTTACAGAAGACCATCGTCTGTCCGAGATCCGAGCGAGGCTATACGGAATTGGTCTTCTCGTTCGGCGAGCGAGACACCCCGCGCGATCTCTTCTCTGCCGGAGGCTACGAGATCCAACTGGAGTACAAGATCGAGATCGAGCGACAGGTTCCTGATTGGGCGCAGGAACCTGGTCCACCAGGTGGAATGCCCTGTCTCAGCCTGATGCCTTTTGGTTCCCCTGGCATGGGTTTTGATCGCGGCTTCATCCCCAATGAATTCTTCCCATTCTGCCCGAGCGATGAGTTCGGTCGGGCGCACCTGGGACTGCAACATCCCCTGGACCCCTCGCGTCCGGATTGTCGCGCCGATGGTCCCGGTTGCGATGAGTTCTTCATCGTCCGTTGGCCGTTGACGGGTGATCCCTTCGATGTCATCTTCGCCTCACCCGTCGATCTTTCTTTCAGGCTCTTTGACATCGAGCAAAATGTGATGGGGGAGGCCGTGCCGGTTCAAGCGATCTCGAACCTTGAAGGGCGGAATAGGGATCAGCATGATCCGCCAGGAACCCGGGAGTCCGCTGCTCAGGCCAACGAGATCGAGAAGCAACTTTTCATCCCGCAGCTTGCACCGGGTCTCTACGTGCTCGTGGTCAGTGGCCCTGAGGCTTTCTACACGGTAGATTTCGCGCCTCCGACAGTGGCCGAGGGCGAGCGCATGCTCAGCGTACCCGATATCCAAGGGGCAGCCGGTTCGACGGTGACCATTCCCGTGACTCTCTCTGAAGGCTTGGATGTTTCTGGATTACAATTCACGATTCACTTCGATCCGGCCATCCTCTCGCCGGCGGCGGACGATCCGGTCAAGCTGGGGCCACTCGTGCCCAGTGACTTTTCGCTGACCGTCAACACGGCCGTACCCGGGCAGATGACCGTCGTCATTGCGCCGCCCTTCACATCTCCGATTCCGAGCTTCAAGGCGGGGACTGGACCCGTGGTGCTGATGGCGTTCCGGGTGGCCGGTGGAGCCAGCGCGGGAGCGACCAGTCCGCTGACGCTCTCCAATATCGCCGCCTCCGATGCCAACGCCAATGCCCTGGTTATCCGTCCCCTGAATGGGACGTTCACCGTGACATCGATCCGCCTCGGCGACGTCAATCAGGACGGCGTGGTCAACATTCAGGACGTGATCCGGTTGATCCAACACCTGACCGGGGAGCGACCGCTCACCGGTGCCGGGCTGCTGGCGGCCGACGTCAACCGAGATGGTCGAGTGAACGTTCAGGATGTGGTTCGTCTGATCCAGCATCTGACGGGCGAACAACCGCTCTCGTCGAGTTCGCTCAGGGTGGGGCGACGTTTGGCCACTCGGGTGGTATCGACGGGCGAAGCCGTCCCGACGCCCGAGGCCGTCATCATACCCGTTAGGGTCGATGAGGGCAGAAGGATTGCGGCGGCTCGGATGGTGATCGAGTACGACCCGGCGCACCTGCGGGTCGATGAAACGGCTGTGGCGACCCCAGGTGATCTGGTGCCCAAGGAGTTTCAGCTCCACGCGAACACCAGCAAGCCGGGACGGATCGTTCTTGTGCTCGCGCCACCGGTTGTGTCGCCCGTGCCAACGGTGCACAGCGGTTCAGGCACACTGTTCAGCGTGCGATTTCTTCCCGTGGATCAAGCAGGTGGTGTGAGTGTCCGCATCCTGCACGTGGAGCTATCCGATCCCCAAGGGCGTCGCATTCCTGTGACCGTCGCGCCATAGATGTTCCCCACTCATTGGCTGGCTGCACCGGGTCATGGTGGTCAAAGGTGGCGACGTGGGCGGCATTTGGGAAGCATCTGGGATGGGAGCGTCGATCACAACGGGCCCTGTCCATGAGTACTGGGGAACGGCCCACAGATCTTCACGGCGAAAAGCGGGATGGGCGCAGATTTTCCCTCTTGGGTGATCTGCGCTGATCCCGCCGTTTCGGTGTACATCGGTGTGCCGTTCATCGCCCACAGGTTTTCGCTGCAATCGACGACCAAAGCACAACGGGATTTATGAGAGCGGAGGGGATGGCTTCAGCACCCGCTCCAGATTCTCTCGCGTCAGCAGGGCCACCTCGGCCTCCCGCTCCAGGAAGGGACGCACATCTTCCACCACCCGATGCCAGGACGCCCGAGAGAGCCGCCGCCACACCACATCGCGCCAGTTCGACTCCCCCACGTCCGGTCCCGACCATCCGGTTTGCCGAAGAGCGTTGTTCAACAGAGTGAAGTTGGGCAACGGCCAGGTCGGATCGCTCAAAAACCAGATCAGGTCGTACACATCCCGCCCCTTCAGATACCGGCGTTGCAGAATGGCATGGAGTTTTCCCGCCAGCAGCGTCGGCTTGTCATGGTGCTGCAAGCGCAAGGTGACGTAACGCCGTACCAGCGTAATCTCCAGGCCCGCCCCCGCAGGAGGGCGAGTGTCTACCTCAACCTTGACGGCCAACACTTCATCAGAGTGAGCCGATAACCTCAATTCGTGAAGTAATCGGCGAAACCGGACATAGGCATTATGCACCACCTTGCGGTCGTTGACCTTCAGCGTGATCTCATATCCTTCGGCCGCCAAGACCCTCTGAATGGCTCGCAGGTACCGGCGTAAATCATACCCCGCCTCCGGCCGTTCCAGCGTGAAGTCCAGATCTTCGGAGTAGCGAGGAGCTTGAAAGAGCAACCGTAAGGCCGTGCCTCCGTGAAAGGCCAAAGAGCGCATGGCGCCTTCCCGTTGGAGCACCTCCAGGATGCGGGTCTGGAGATATTCCCGCACCCGATTGCGCGCCTGCCAGCCAGAAGGAATCTCGCGCACCAACTCTGCCAGGTAGTCCTTCATAGAAGCTCGTACGCCTCCTCCTCCCGCTCGCGCCGGGTCAGGATGATGTCCACCGCCCGGCGCAACTTGGCCGAATCGATCCGCTCGGCCAGATGACGCAAGCGTTGGGGGTCCAGACGCTCCAGGTTCTGCAGCCGTAACTCCTCCAGGTAAGCCTCCAGATCGCTCTCCGGCTGCAGGTACACTACGTCCAACAGCGCCTTCTCCGGTGAGGCGAGAAACGCACGCTGGCCCGGCACGACCTCCTCCAGGCGGTAACCAAAGAAAAACGGAGACCGAACGTGACGATAGGTGAACACTCCCAGCGGAGTTTCCCGCCGCCCCGGCCGGCCGGTGGTGACGCTGGTCACCGTGTAGACCGCTTCCGGGATGAGACCGTAGTAAGCCAGGGCAGCCTCCAGACTCACATAGGAGGGGCGCACCAGTCGGTTGGCGACCAGAAAGGGATGCGGCGCAACACCTTGGTAAGGCGGCGCCAGCATATAGAGCCCGCGACGGAGACGAAAGAGCTTGCCCGCTTTCACCCAACGGGAAAGTTGCACCCGCAACGTCGCAGGGTCCTCCTCACCGGCAAGCAGAAGGCCCGTCTCAAAAAGGGGTTCGTCCCCGACGATCCGCAGTAGCTGTTCGAACGTCATCCGCCGTCCTCTCGCGGGTTCATACATTGCATGATCTTATCATTTCGGATAAGGTCATGCAATGCTTGATCGGATCACTGCGCTATTTCCGAATGGCCCGCCGATAGTCACGGCGAAAAGCGGGGGTGGCCACAGATCTCCACGGCGAAAGGCGGGATGAGCACCGATGGAAGCCCCGCCGCTTGACTGCGGGGAGGGGTCAGGTGGCGCGCTCATAGGGAGATGTAA
>RFHM01000303.1 GCA_003696865.1 Acidobacteriota bacterium
CACGATGCCAAGCTGAGCGCACATCTCGGCGTAGAGGCGCTCGCCGAGGCGTTGCCGGACCTGTCGGAACTTGTTGAACATGGCGATCTTCAGCGCATTCTCGTTCGCCTCGGTCCCCGAATTGGAGAAATTGGTGATGAACGCGACGCCATACGCCTGGCGAGCCAGCTCATTGAGCACCGCGGCCAGATCCTGGGCGGTGGGCCCACCGTACCGACAATGAAAGTAAAAGTCCGTCCCCGCGCCCATGAAGCCGGGAATGATCTGGGCCAATCGCTGGACCTTCTGGAAGATGCGAGGATGATTGTAACCGAATACGGCGTGGGTCCCGACGCCGAGCACGGCATCGAAAAAGAGGTTCTCTCCCACTCCGCTGATGAACGGGCCAATGGCAATATGGGTGGGATCGAGGATGGCCGGAAAATCGGGATGCGTCGTCGGAGTGACGCGCGCTTTATGCTTGGTGACGACCTCCTGGGCCAGTCGACCGAGAAGCTCATCCCGGTTCACCCGAACGTTGAGTCGGCCTCGGTAATACTGCTGTTGCGTCAATGGATGTGTGAAGCAGGCCTGATCTTTCTCATCTTCCTTGATATGAGTGGTGTACACGCTCATCTCACGCCTCCCACAGTTGAGCAGAGACTTTAGCCGATTCCCCATCATTTTGCAAGAGAATCGACCCCTGGCGATGTACCGATGAGGCGAGCTCCCCGAGATGCACCGATGAGGAATGGGAGAAGAAATCCGCACTCCCCCACCGCCCGGCGTGCTCATCCACGCCCTCTTCGACATCACCTTCAATGCCCCGCACGCTCTCGGATCAATGCTCTCGAACATCACCGCCGAGGCGCAGAGATTCTCCACCAGGCCGTTTTCATTCCCCGATGTGGCTCGGGCGCGCTTCGGGCGACTCCCTGGGAGATAAGGGTGGCGCAAGTTGCCAGCTTGCGCGACGCATGTTCATCCCCTCGGTTGGCTCGCCAAGCGATTGAGTGACTCCGGCGAAAACAAAAAAGCCCGACCCGGGCGGTCGGGCTTGCGAATGAAAATGCCGCGTCCAGACGACGTATCGGTTACGCGTCCGGATGGGGGCAGCATCCGGTCAGCAATTGAAGCTGAATGAGCGGATTGGAGATATTGACACATTCCTGCTGCCGCAGGACGTCGGGATTATCGGCGAAAAATCCGCTGGGCTCCATGAGACTGCCCGCCGTCCCATCGGCACGAGGAGGCGTGCACCCCGTGCCCGGGTGACAAAGTCCCATGGCATGTCCCAGTTCGTGAGCGAGGTGGCGTTGATTGATGGGCGGATTATTGGCTGCCGAGATGATCTTCGTATCTGCCGTTCCTCCACCCCAGGTACCGCCGCCGCCATGGGCGGATTGTGGACTAAACGACTCGATGATGTACACTTCCACGCAATCATCGTCATTGACTTCGTCCAGCAGATCGGCCTCCTCTTCCGACGTGAAACCGTCGTTCGTGGTGAGGACCTGGAGATCGGCGCGATTGACGAAAGCGCCGGTGGCCTCGACAAACTGTACACAACATCGAGCCCAGACGGCATTGGCGTTGGCCAACTGCTCGGCAAAATACATCTCCTGAGCGGTGGTGGAATCGCCCGGGCCGGAGCGCACAAAGATGGGTTTGACGCATAGTGTGCGCGTTCGAGAGACGGTGCCATCAGGACAGGTCAGGGGAAAGAGGCGTATCCGTAGGGGTATTTCAAAAACAAGTCGTCGAATCACCGCCAGGACAATGCGCTGCCCGAGAACGAAATCTCCCGAGAGCGTCAACGAGCCTTCTCCATCTTCCCCCTCTCCTTTGGGCAAGGTGAGTTCGCCTTTGAGTCTTCCCACAAGCTCCTCGGTGAACGCCGGATAATTGTCTTCTTGTTTGGGATCAGCGCGGCCATATCCTTTCAGTTCATTGATGAGTGGGTAATGACCACTCATTTGTAACTCCAGTTCGAAGGTCTCACCAGCCTGACCAGTTCGCGGGAAAGCTCGAACCGGATTGGTGAGACTGAGTGAGATTTGACCGGTTTCTCCCCTCCCTTGCCGAGTCTTCACTCCGGCGATGAGCAGATTGAGTGTTTGGAGTTGCAGAACGATCCGCCCCTGTTTATCCCTGGTTCGTCGCAACACAATTTGACCTCTCATAGTCGATTCCTGGCGTCCCACATCGGTCTCCAAAAGAACGGGGGCCTTCTCCATATCGGCCACGAGCACTCGATCCGGGAATGACTGGGAAGTGGCCACCAGAACCGGATTGAGACCGAGAAAAACGATAGGGATCAACCACCAGACCATAGATTTCATCACACCCCTCCTTTGAAAAAGCTTAAGCGGCCAACCGGGCTGATGGCCACGAGAACGTCTGATGAATAGATTCAATTCGGTGAGAAACTTTACAATCGCAACGCCGCGGCGTCAACTCGGTGCATCGAGTGAAGCTCGGTCGTCGCGCAGGGACACGATGAAGCGACTTGGAACATGCATCCCGGGAGATCGGCCTCCCTCCCTATGAGCTTTGGAGGAGCGAGATACTCTCAAGGGTCGACCCGGTTGGATGAACGCCCGATGGCCACTTTATGAGCGACGGGCCTATGAACGATACTCCGGTTCGAGTCAGGGCTCGCCCTCCGCTCCGGGATCGCTCTCTGAGCCTCCAGGTTCATGGGCTCGAGGATGCGCAGGCAGAGGTATTC
>RFHM01000304.1 GCA_003696865.1 Acidobacteriota bacterium
AACCTCGACTGCCTTGGCCATTTCGGGGCGGATTCTCGCCGTCAATATTGCCGGCGATCGAGACGACGCCAACTCTTATTTGCTCGATGGGGTGGAAATGCGACAGCCGTGGATCGGCACGCCGTCTCTCCTCCCATCGACGGATGCCCTTCAGGAGTTCAAAATCCAGCGGCATATGTTCTCGGCAGAATTCGGACAAGCGGCGCGGATCATCAACTTATCGACCAAGTCGGGGTCCAACGCCATCCATGGGACGGTATATGAGTTCATTCGCAACGATAAGCTGGATGCCCGCAATTTCTTCGATGCCGAGCGGCCTCCTTTCAAGCGGAATCAATTCGGGTTCACCGTTGGCGGACCCATTGTCAGAAACAAAACCTTCTTTTTCGGTAATTACGAGGGGTTGCGTGAGCGTCGGACCACGACGTTGATCGGCAATTTCCCTTCGCGCGCTCATTTGGCCGGAGACTTTTCTGATCTCCCGCCGGGAGCCATCGTGGACCCGCTCACCAAGGAGCCGTTCCCCAATAACCGCATCCCTGAGGAGCGCATGTCAACGGTGGCCAAGAACTACCGCCAATACATTCCTGCTCCGAACCGGGATGTTCCGGGAGCTAACTTCGTGACGTCCCCGGCCAAGAAGAACGATTTCGACCAGTTCATGATTCGCGTCGATCATCAGTTTTCCATGGCTGACTCGCTCTTTGGGAGATATACCTTTTTTGATTCGCTCTTAACGATTCCTGGTCTGGCACCTCTTTTCGGCCAGCGCGATCCTCTGAAAGGGCAAAATCTGGCCGTTCAAGAGACGCACACGTTCGGCCCCCGCCTCATTAATGTAGTGAGATTTGGCTACAATCGCGGTGTGATCGGTAATTTTATTGAGAATGCCGACAGGGATCTGGGCACTGAGCTGGGGTTCAAGAATCTCGATAACAGACCCGAGGATTACGGGCTGCCCACCATGCGGATTGCTGGCTTCAGCACTATGGGACAGTTCTTCCTCAATCAGGGATCGACGTCTCAGCTCTTTCAGTTCAATGACGTTCTGTATCTGACTCGCGACAAGCATGCCCTGACGCTGGGCGGTGACATCCGATATCAAAAATTTGACGTTTCGGCCACGCTGTTTCGGCAAGGATTTGCCATATTCGTGGGCGCGTTCACTGGTCATCCGACGGCCGATTTTTTGTTGGGATTACCGATAGTGGATCTGTACATCAAGGGGGCCTCCGGGGGGAATCTCCGTTCCACCTCCTACAACTTCTTCCTCCAGGATGATTGGAAAGCCACGCCCAATCTCACTCTCAATCTCGGCATCCGTTATGAATACAATTCGCCCTGGAGGGATACAGAAGACCGGCAAGGGTTCTTTGACACTTCCGTCCCTGGCGGGGTCATCCGGTTGGTCCGCGATCCGAGAGATTTCAATTTCAACTCCACGTCCCCCCTCATTACGCATGGTGGGGTGCGCCCCGGCGTTGTCGATCCGGATCGCGATAACATCGCGCCCCGGTTCGGGTTTGCCTACAATTGGGGATCGAGACTGGTGATTCGCGGCGGATATGGCCTCTTCTACTCCGCCTTGGCGGCCAATGAATTCACTTTCACAACCAATATGCCACCCAACACCATCTCGCCGCGGTTACCGTTCCCTCCCTTCTTGGACGCTCTCTTCCCGGACACTTCGGACCCCAACCTGAGTTTGGAGGGGATCTCGCCCTTCAGTATTGACCCCCATGCCGAGCGGCCGTATGTCCAGCAGTGGAATCTCTCGTTGCAGACGACGCTGGGAAGTAAGATCCTCTTTGAGGTGAGCTACGCGGGATCCAAAGGTACACATCTCTGGGAGCGCGTCAATATCAATTCGGCCGACCTCCCGGAAGACCCGGAGAACATTACGCCCATTCAAACGCGGCGTCCATTCCCTCACTTCGGCGATATTCTGACGGCGAATTTCCGCGAAAACTCCAACTATCATGCTCTTCAGGTGCGGGTGGAGAATCGCCTCAGCCACGGACTCACGTTTTTGCTCTCTTATACGTTCTCCAAATCGATCGATACCGCCTCATCCGGTTTCTTCACGACCTCACATCAAGATCGGACGAATCTGGATGGTGAGCGCGGCCGATCCAATTTTGACGTGAGACATAATTTCGTGTTCAGTCACACCTACGATCTTCCCTTCGGTAAAGGCCGCCCGTTTCTCAGCCACGCTACTGGTGTGCTCGGCCAGCTGGTGAGCGGATGGCAGATCAATGGCATCGTGTCACTGCTTTCCGGGGAACCGTTTTCCATCCGTGTGGATGGGGATAATGCGGCGATCGGGGGATTCTATCAACCACGAGCCAATAGGTTGGCTGATGGGAACCTCCCTCCAGACCAGCGCACCCCGGAACGATGGTTCGATACATCGGCCTTTGCGACGCCGCCGCGTGGTACATTTGGCAACAGCGGTCGCAACATCATCGATGGGCCCGGCACGGCCCTTTACGATTTTTCTCTCTTCAAGAACATGGATGTAGGCGAACGATTGCGAGTGCAGTTTCGCGCTGAGTTCTTCAACAGCCTGAACCGGGTGAACTTCGACCCACCGAATAACTTTGTCAACGCTGGCGCCGCCTTCGGCCGCATTACGAGCGCTCGCCCCGCGCGGGAGATCCAATTCGGCCTGAAGTTGATTTTCTGACGTCGTCCAGCGTATTCTGCATTGAGAGTGTTCATGGAGCAATCGCGGATCTGGATGGGAGTGGGGACGGTTCTCCTGGCGCTGGCTATAGTCGTCAGCGACCGTCCGCCAGTGTCGCTCTCCCGGGAGACGGTGAGTGCCCGGGATCACATCCAAACCCTGTTCAATGTGCCCGTCCGGATGTCGGATGGAACGAGGTTGTCGGCCGATGTCTATTTACCGGGGAAAGGGGGTCCGTATCCCGTGTTGCTCACCCGGACCCCCTATGACAATATGGGAGAGCGGGAGGTCTCCCGGGCTCGATTCTTCGCGTCCCATGGCTATGGGGTCGTCGTTCAGGATGTGCGGGGGAGGTATGACTCCGACGGGCGGTTTTACCCTTTGTTGCACGAAGCCCAGGACGGCTATGAAACGCTGCAATGGTGTGCGCGCCAACCGTGGTGTAACGGCGAGATCGGAACCTATGGAGGATCATATGCGGCGGCCACCGAATGGCTGGCTGCTGCTTTGCGTCCCGAGCACCTGAAGGCCATGGTGTCCATTTTTGCCGCCAGCGATTATCACGAAGACTGGGTGTACAAAGGAGGGGCGTTTCAGCTCTCGTTCAATCTCACCTGGGGCGCATTCCTGGTCGACGGTCGGACGAACCAGTCACCCAAGGTGATCGATTGGACTACGGTTTTCTCTCATCTCCCCCTGACCGAATTGCCTCAAAGAGTCGGTCGCCGAAGCCGGCCCTTTCAGGACTGGTTGAAACATCCTGAGGATGGCGCCTACTGGCGGCGCTGGAGTCACCGAGATCACTATCATCGGATCGATGTGCCCGTCTTACATATTGGCGGATGGTACGACGTGTTCATCAATGGGACGTTGGGGAACTTCATCGGCATGACGACCAAGGGTGGATCAGCGCTCGCTCGGCGATCTCAGAAGTTGGTCATCGGTCCCTGGTTTCACTATTGGGGTCCAATGCGTCGGGTTGGAGCAGTCGATTTTGGTGAAGGGGCGATCATCGATCTTGATCGCCTCATGCTCCGGTGGTTCGATTTCTGGCTCAAAGGCGTTGACAATGGCATCATGGGCGAACCTCCGGTGCGTCTTTTCGTGATGGGTCGCAATCGATGGCGAGATGAAAGCCAATGGCCACCGCAGCGCGCCAGGATGGTCGCCTACTATTTACACAGTGGCGGATCGGCTCACACCAACCGGGGCGACGGGACGTTGAACACGACACCGCCAGATCGAGAGCCGAATGATACATTCACCTACGATCCGGCCAATCCTGTTCCCACCCACGGAGGGAATGTTTGTTGCTTTCCAGGGATCGTTCCAGAGGGCGCGTGGGATCAACGTGAGATTGAAGCACGACCAGACGTGCTTGTGTACACGTCCCCTGTTTTAGAGGAGGATCTGGAGATCACCGGTCCGGTCAAGGTCATCCTGTTTGCGGCCTCTTCAGCGCCGGACACGGATTTTACCGCCAAGCTCGTGGATGTGCATCCGGGCGGTTTTGCTCAAAATATTTGTGATGGGATCATTCGGGCGCGTTACCGGGCGTCGAGAGAAAAACCGGAATTTCTCCAGCCGGGTCACATCTATCGCTACGAGATCGATCTCGGGGCGACCAGCCAGGTATTCAAATCCGGACATCGAGTGCGGTTAGAAATATCGAGTAGTAACTTTCCTCGGTTTGATCGGAATTTGAACACCAAAGCCCCTATAGGTTTCAGCGCTCGCTTCCGGGTGGCCAAACAAACCGTTTATCATACGCGGAAGTATCCATCGCGCGTCCTCCTTCCCGTTATGTTCCGCTAGGCGTCTTGGAGGGGTATGATGGAGCATCATCTCCTGGTCGGCATTCTGCTCATCCTCGTCGGGGGAGCCATGCAGGGTAGCTTCACACTACCTATGAAGTTCACCCGGACATGGCAGTGGGAGAATATCTGGCTCGTCTATACGATGGTGGGGTTGCTTCTCTTACCCTGGTTGGCGGCGGCGTGGACCATTCCGCCGTTGCTGGAGGTATATCGTCAGGCAGACATCCGAGCGCTCGCGCTGGCCATGGCGTTTGGCGCTGGTTGGGGAGCGGGCTCGGTCCTGTTTGGCTTGGGAGTGGATCGGGTTGGTATGGCTCTTGGGTTCGCCATCATCCTTGGACTCACGGCCTCGGTTGGCTCATTGGTGCCGATGCTGGTCCTGCATCCAGAGCAGTTGACCACGGTCAAAGGCCAAGTGCTCATATTGGGTCTCATCGTGGTGGTCGTGGGTCTGTCCTGTTGCGCGCGGGCTGGATATGTCAAACAGGCGGTGATGACTCCTGCCCCATCTTCCTCATCGAGGAATCAGGTGAAACACTTCGGTCCGGGCCTGTTGATCTGCGTGCTGTCGGGTATCCTCTCCCCGATGCTCAATTTCAGTTTGGCTTTTGGCGAGCCTATCGCCGCTCGGGCCATCCGGTTGGGGGTCGCACCGGCGAGCGCGCCCAATGCGATCTGGGCCCCGGCTCTCAGTGCGGGATTCGTGATCAATGCCGCTTACTGTGTTTGGAGATTGTCTAAGAATATGAGCTGGCGACGATTTAGCGGACGGGGCGCATGGTCTCACTGGTTACTGGGGATCAGCATGGGAGCGCTGTGGATGGGAGGGATCTCGATTTATGGGGTGGGGACCATCCTTGTAGGAACGTTGGGGACCATCCTTGGTTGGCCGGTGTTTATGGCGGCGATCATCATCACGGCCAACATTTGGGGCGTCATGACGGGTGAATGGCGAGGAGCCGGACGACAGGCTCAACGCCTGATTGCTACCGGTGTTGTGGTCCTCATCGTTGCCGTATTCATCATTGGCTATGGAAGTGCACTATGAGTGTTCGTATTCACCCTTCTGATCAAAGCTCGACGGACCAGTAGGGGATGAGCCTATTCGGTTTGGAGGATATCGATGGCTGAAATCTTCTATGAACGAGATGCCGATCTCTCGGTCTTGAGGGGGAAGACCGTTGCTATCATCGGCTATGGAAATCAAGGAAGCGCCCAAGCTCAAAATATGCGGGATAGCGGGCTACGGGTCATCATCGGCTCTATCAGCGATGAGAGTGCCGAACGGGCGAGGGGCGATGGATTTCCCGTCTATCCCATCGCTGATGCCGTGCACCAGGGAGATGTGGTATCCCTGCTGATCCCCGACGAGGTGCAGAAGATGGTGTACCAGACCGAGATCCGGGAGTATCTTTCTTCAGGGAAGGTGTTGAATTTCGCCCATGGATATAATTTGCGGTTTGGGTTCATCACCCCGCCGACGGACGTCGATGTCGTCATGGTGGCGCCGAGAATGATCGGGGTGAATGTCAGGAAGGCATTCCTCAAAGGGAGCGGCGTGCCCGCGTATATGGCCATATGGCAGGATGCCTCGGGACAGGCGGAGCAGATTGCTCTGGCTATCAGTAAGGCAATCGGAGCGACCCGGGCCGGGGTGATCAAGACAACAGTAGCCGAAGAAACGGACCTCGATCTGTTCACCGAGCAGGCTGTGTGGCCGATCATTGTGAGAGGGATGGTGTTAGCTTATGAGGTGTTGGTCGAGGAGGGATTCTCGCCAGAGATGGTTGTCCTTGAGCTGTTCGCCTCGGGCGAGGCGGCGGAAATCTTCAAGCAGATGGCCCGGGTAGGATTTTTCGAGCAGTGGCGGTTTCACTCTCGGACGAGCCAATACGGAACCCTGTCACGGGCCGAACGGATGCTGCCGGACACAGTGAAGGAGAGAATGCGGTCGGCCTTAGCAGAGATTCGGAGTGGGGCGTTTGCCGCCGAGTGGGAAGAGGAGGGGCAGCGAGGCTATCCTCAGCTCCTCCAGTTAAAGAGACGGGCTTCTACTCATCCCATCATCCGTGCCGAGGAGAAGATCCGAGGGTTGGTGGATTTCTCCCTGTTGGAGTGAGGAGATCATCGATCGAGGTGCGGGCTTGTGAGCATTGCGCCACCTTTCCTGACCACCATAGCGATACTGGCGGGAGAATGGCACTGTCCGACAGGTCGCGGATTGATGGGACGAGCTTCTGATTTTGAGCGAGTTTGGTGATCTCAACGGATGGAGGGCTTGACGCCCAATGATGGCTGTTGTTCGGCCGGGCGAGGACTCATGGTCCGGGATTGGGGGTCATAGGTGTTCTCGCCGTCATGTTGTGGGAGGATGATCGATGAACTATGAGGTGGATGTTCTCAAGATGGGGCAGTGTGAAGTTCCAGGACCGGAGGTGTACTGGATGAGCCATTGGGATCGATGGGAAATGTTGTATTTTTACATGGTCGTTATTCGTGGCCATGGTCACACGATCATCATTAACACGGGACCACCTCGAGATCTCACAGCGCTCAACGAGGTGTGGCGTGAGTTTGCTGGCCCTCGATGTCAGATGGTTCGCAGGGAAGAAGAGCGACCGGAGGCAGCGCTGGCCAGCCTCGGCCTCAAGCCCGAGGATGTCGATTATGTATTGATCACTCCTCTTCAGGCCTACGCCACGGCCAACATCCCCCTGTTCCGCCATGCCCAAATTTGTCTCTCCAAACGTGGGTGGATCGAAGACATTCATGCTCCCAAATATCCCATGCATATTCCCCGACGGCTACGAATCCCAGACGATGTGCTCGCCTATTTAGAGATGGAGGTCCCCGACAAACTGCGATTGCTCGATGACGAAGATGAAATCTTGCCCGGGCTGACCGCCTTTTGGGCGGGCGTCCACCATCGTTCCTCGATGGCCTATGTGATTGAAACCGCCAAGGGAACGGTGATTGCCTCTGACAGCTTCTTCACGTACGATAATGTGGAGAAGATGCAGCCATTAGGGATATTAGAGAGCATGGAAGAGTGTTTTCGGACTTATGAACGAGTGCGGCGCGAGGCCGATATCCTTCTCCCGCTTTATGATCCTCAAGTTCTCTCACGACATCCTGGCGGGAAGATTGCGTGAACGGGCAACGAACGGGAGGTGATTATGCGTTTACAAGGGAAAGTGGCCATCATCACTGGGAGTGGATCGGGAATAGGACGAGCGACGGCGCTTCTCTTTGCCGAGCAGGGAGCCAAGGTTGCCGTCGTGGATATCAATCGTGATGGGGGAGAGGCGACCGTTTCGCTCATTCGGGATCAGGGTGGAGAGGCTTTCTTCATCCTCGCCGATGTATCCCGAGAAGAGGACGCCGAGCGAATTTCCCGTGAGACGGTGCGTCGGTTTGGCGGCGTCGACATCCTGGTGAACAACGCCGCCATCTTTGTCATCAAGGGACTGGAGGCGACGATAGAGGACTGGCAGCGATCGTTGGCCGTCAATGTGATAGGAACGGCATTGTGCAGTAAATACGCGGTCGAGGAGATGAAGAAAAGGGGTAAGGGCGCTATCGTCAATTTAGGCTCGATCTCCAGCGTTATCGCTCAGCCGGAGTTCATCACCTACAGTGCGACCAAGGCGGCCATCCTTCAGATGACGCGGAACATGGCTGTGGACCTGGCGCCATTCCACATTCGAGTCAATTGCGTCTGCCCCGGGACGATTCTGACGCCGGCGCTGCAGAATCCGGTGGAGCAACAGGGCATTTCCCTGCAACAGTTGTTGGCTGAAGAAGCCTCCAAGCACGTGCTCGGCCGGGTCGGCGAACCCCGCGAAGTGGCCTATGCCATCCTCTTTCTGGCTTCTGATGAGGCGTCGTTCATCACCGGAACCTACCTCATGGTCGATGGTGGGTATACCGCCAGATAGGTGAGCGCGCGACCATGATGCGACCGATCTCTCATCACCAACTCATCGGTATATCCATCATGTTGGCGCTGATCTGGCCGATCACAGCCCGTGAGAACATGTCGGAGGCTCAGTTACGGAGAGGGTTCGCCCATCCCCCCAAGTCAGCCCGTCCCCTCATGCGGTGGTGGTGGCCAGGTGGAGATGTGACCGACGATGAATTGTCTCGCGAGATTCGGGCGCTCGATGCGGCCGGGTTCTATGGCGGGGAGATTCAATCGTTCACCTTCGGACTCCCCCCTGTTATGTCCCCTGATCGGCGTCGCCGCATCGATGACATCTTCACGCCGACGTGGTTTGCCCATCTCCAGCACGTGGTGCGAGAAGCCCATCGGAGAGGGTGTGTGATAGATTTGACGTTCGGTTCCGGCTGGCCTTTCGGGGGCGCGTTCGTTCCACCGAATCTCTCGGAAGTGGAGCTGGTCATGGCGGGCGTCAGCCTTCGCGGACCGCAATCCTATGATGGGCCAATTCCGTGGCCTCCACCGGCCGATACGGAGCGACGCATGATCGCCTTGGGTCTGACACGACCTTCATCGGCGGCCTTCAAAAGAAGGATGGCCAAGCTGGAAAAGGTTGTCGCCGTGCTGGCCGTCAGGGGATCTTCGCCGGTGATAGAGACATCCCAGAAGGGACGACGCTCGCTCATCCCACCGCGACAGGTGGTCGAGGAATCCGGTCGGTTAGAGATGGATTCCGTCATTGATTTGACGGACCGGGTGACGGCAGCGAGAAGGCTGAAGTGGAATGTGCCGGCCGGAGAATGGCAACTGTTCACCTTCGTTCAGCGGCCCACGGATCAACGGGTACTCGGTGGTGCGGGTGGAGGGGAGCAGTTGGTTGTGAACCACATGGATCGCAGGGCGATGTCGTTCTACCTCCAGTGGATTGGCGGGAGACTGCAATCCTCTCTCAACGAGGAGCTTGGGAAAGGGCTGCGGGCCATTTTCTGTGATAGTCTGGAGGTCACTTCTTACTTATTTTGGTCGGACGACTTTCTCCAGCAGTTTCGCCGTCGGCGGGGTTATGACCTGAAACCCTTCCTCCCGTTGTTGCGAAAACCAGGCGTGGCGGAGCCATACGGCAGTTACCAGACGAAACCACTTTACGACGCTCCCGGTATCGGAGACCGCATTCGCCATGACTATTGGCAAACAGTCTCCGATCTGTGGATCGAACGGTTCTTCATGCCATTGATCGCCTGGGCCCACCGCCATGGACTCCTGGCGCGGATTCAGCCCCATGGCGCGCCGGCCGATGTGCTCAGGGTTGCCGGGTTGGCCGACATCCCGGAGAGCGAGGACTTATACGACTGGGGGCGCTATGATTTTCTGAAATTCATTTCATCGGGAGCTCACCTCTATGGCCGCCGGCTCGTCGCCAACGAGAGTTTCGTCAGGATTCCTGGGGATTATGAGACGACGCCGGAGATGATGAAGATTCGAGGTGATGAGCTGTTTGCCGCTGGCATTAATGAGATCATCATGCATGGGATGCCCTACGAATACATGGATCGTCCGGAACCGGGCTGGTATCCATTTTCGTCTCCGTACACTCCTTTTTCGGCGTCTTCCCATTTCGGTCCTCATACCCCTTTCTGGGCGCATTTCCCGCTGCTGAATGCTTACTTCACGCGGCTCCAATTCGTCTTTCAAAATGGACACACTGTCGCTCCCGTGGCGCTGTATTCGCACCGGCTCGATTATCCTAATCGAGCGAGGCCCCGGGGGCAGGAACCGGAGATCGTCACGGCGCTCCTGGAGCACGGTTACGATTTCGATTACATGAATGAGTATACGCTCGTCCATCATAGTCGTATACTCAACCGCCAGCTCGTCACGCCTGGCCGGCGATACCGCGTTCTCCTCTTTGTAGGCGAACGGCGATTGGATCTCGCCCTGGTTGAGAAATTGCATGCCTTCGCCCGGGCCGGCCTGCCAATTCTTTTTGTCGGTGTGGTCCCTGGCGAAGAAATCGGATTCCTCAACTATGAGGAGAGAGGGAAACGGATTCGCCGGCTCGTTCGTGACCTGTTCGGCGGTCGGCCACTTTCGACTCTCGTTCACCGATCTCACTTGCGCGTCGGTCGCACCTTATTCGTCAAGGATGTTCGTCAAGCCGTTCAGCTCCTCAGCGATCGAGAAAATGGATTGGGGATTCCACCAACTATCCGGTTCGCTCGGCGACCGCATGGAATTGGCTTTCTTCACGTGAAAGCGGGCGGGATGGATTTTTACTTTCTGCACAATGCCACCAGGGACCGGCACATGGTGAATGTGGCGTTTCCCGAAGAACGGCGCGTGCCGGAGATCTGGAACCCCTGGGATGGGCACATTGTTCCCGCTCCCCAGTACCACGTGAGTTCCGATGGCACATCGATGAGCCTGCGATTGAAGCCTTACCAATCCATCCTCATCGGCTTCGGCACCGGGAAGCGCCTTCCGCACATCATTCAATCACAACTGAGCACGGTTCGCAGAGAGGGAAATAAATTGATGGGCATCGCTTATATGGCGGGCACCTATCGAACGACGCTCAGTTCGGGGAGAGAGGAGACCATAACCATCCAGCCCGGTGAGATCCCTGCCCCACGGCGCATCGAGGGAACTTGGCATCTGAGGGCGATCGGACGAGACAAGCGCGGTCAGCGACAAGTTCTCACCATGACGCTGAAGAGGCTCAAGGATTGGACAGAGCTCACTTCCTTGAAGTATTTCTCCGGAGAAGGCCACTATGTCATTGACTTCACCCTGGATTCGACATGTTTCCGAAAGGATCTCGGAGTTGAACTGGACCTTGGTCAACTCCACGATGTGGCCACCGTGCGCATCAACGGTCGAGGGGGGATGACTCTCCTCCTCCGACCATACCGCGTGGATGTTACCAATTTTCTTCGCCCAGGAGAGAACCGTTTGGAAGTCGTCATTACCACCACATTGCGCAATCGGCTCCTTGGCGATGCCCTCGCCGGCGATCGCTATTTTATGCCGATCAAGAAGCGCCCTCACTTGCTCCCTTCAGGGTTGGTGGGTCCGGTCCGGCTGATATTTTACAAGCGAGTTCGGTTGTTGTGATCCCGTGCCCTGGATCTCGCCTACAGATTGGGCGAGAAGCAGCTACAATCGATACTCGTCTCTTCAAGATTTCCTCCTCAGTCTTCTCATCCAGGGAAAGAGCCTGACTCGAAATGAGCCATGGACCTATCCAATAAGAAATGCCTCAATCAATGCCGTGTACTCGTCTGGACGGGACAGATAGGGGAAGTGCCCACCATCTGGGAACGTGTGAACGGCGGCCGTTGGATACGTCGCTTTCAGTTTTTCTCGCAACTCCTCGACGACGAGCGGGTCGTTCGCCGATTCGATGATCAGAGCGTCGATGCCGACATCCTCCAGTTTCGGCGGTGTGAACCGGTCAATGACGCATCGATACCGGGCGATGAACTGCGCCTTGCTCATCAGGCCGTACGATTGCTCTAATAAATAGGCCTTCACCAGTTGGGAGAAGTTCGAGGTGGGGAAAATCTCGGTGAGAACGGTCCCCCTGAACCGGGCCATGATCATCGCCCGGGGCATGAAGGGCAGAAGGACTCCTTGAACCCTCGTCTTGTTGACGATGAGGTCATTGGGAGGAAAGGTGTTCCCCAATATGACCTTCTCGATGCGCTGGGGAGCTTCGGCCACGAGATATTGAGCCAGGTAACCGCCGAGCGAGCTTCCCACCAGATGAACCCGGGAGATCTGTTCCCGATCGAGAATGCCCAGGAGCCCGCGCCCCAGAGCGCTCAACGAAGAGAGAGGAGGATAGGTGACCGAAACGATCCCCAACCGATCCTTCAACGCCTCGATTTGTTGCCACCAGATGTCATATGCTCCCCCGAGCCCGTGAAGGAAGAGAATGTTCCTCGAACCTCCACCGAGACGAATGTACGACCATTGGGTTCCGTCCACGACGAGTGTCTTCATGGTCAGGCGTCTGAAGGC
>RFHM01000305.1 GCA_003696865.1 Acidobacteriota bacterium
ACCGCGATAGTCGCGCAAGGGCGCCAAGCCCGACACGCCGATGGCCACTTCGGTCAGTCCCTGTCGCCAGGGCCGCCCGAATGTGTCGGAGATGATCACCGCTACGCTCTTTATATCTCAACACACCGAAGGGTATCAGTCTCCGGATCGAGCGCCTTCGTCAAGTTCCTCAATGAGCATTTGGCGAAGCTTGAACTTCTGAATCTTAGTCGCCGACATCGGCCACTCGTTCACGAACCGCACATAGCGCGGGATCTTGAAACTGGCGATCTGCCCTTTGCAAAAATCGATCAGTTCCTCTTCGGTCAGCGATGCGCCCTCGTGCAATTCCACGAATGCCGCCGGCACCTCCACGAGGCGTTCGTCGGGGACGCCCACCACTCGGACGATCTTGATGGCCGGATGGCGCGCCAGAAAACTCTCTACCTCCGCCGCCGCAACGTTCTCGCCGCCAACTTTCAGCATGTCTTTCAACCGGCCCTGATACATGATACGCCCTGCCGCATCCAAAGCGCCCAGATCACCAGTATGAAACCAGCCCTCGGCATCCATCGCCGCCGCCGTCCCTTCAGGATCTTTATAGTATCCGTCGAACAGACAATAGCCTCGGAACACAATCTCCCCTGATCGATTCGGAGGCAGCGGTGCCCCGGTTTGGGGATCCACGATGCGCACCTCAATGCCCTCAAACGGCGGTCCCTGGGTCGTGAGGCGCGATTCCAGGTCTTCGTCCGGCCAGTTGTAGGCAATGACCCCGCCGCCTTCAGTGCAGCCATAGGCGCTCACCTGCACGACATGGGGCAGTTGCCGCTGCATGGCGCGCAAGCGGTCCGGCGGCCCCACGTTGATGACGAGGCGTAGATGACTGAGATCCGTTTCACTGAAACGCGGGTGATGAAGTAGCGCCTGCGTAATCGTCTCAAACGTGGGATAGGCGATCGTCACCTGTTCACGTTCCATTATCGCCAGGGCCGTTTCTGGCTCAAAATGTGCCATACTCAAGAATGTTGCACCACTATATACTGCTGCGGCGAGCGGCAGAATGCCTCCCATGTGAAAAAGGGGTAGCGGATCCCATAACCGGTCGGCCGGGCGCATATGGAACCTCCGCGACGCCGCCATGCCATTGCGCACCACAGTTTCATGGCTGAGCAGACACCCTTTAGGGCGGGCCGTGGTCCCCGATGTATACATCAGGAACGCCACATCGCGGATCTGCACCTGAGCCTGACGATGCCTCACCTCACTGGCGCCGATCTCTTCAGCCAAGGCATCGAACGACGATCGCGCGATCATCCCGGGAACCTCTCGCTCGCTCAGCAACACGATCTGACGGAGACGTGGAGCTCGGGCGAGGCGGAGATGTTGAGGATTGCTCTCGGTCAGTTCCGGATAGCAAGTTTGGAGCAGATTCATGAAATCTACATATTCTCGGATCAAATCGGTAGTCACCAGTACGCGGACATCGGAATGCTCGATGATATATCCCAACTCGTCCCGCTTGAAGCGCGCGTTAATCGGGACGGCCACCGCCCCCAGCATGGTGATGCCGAAGAGAAGGGCGACGTAGTCGGGGCAGTTGGGCATCAGGATCCCGACCTTGTCCCCGCGACCGACTGACAGCGCCGCCAGCGATCGCGCCATGCCCACTGCCCGATCCCGCAACTCGCCATAGCTGAGGCGCTCATCGGGAAATATGAGCGCCTCAGCCTCAGGGCGCTGATCGGCCATGTATCCGAGGAGATCGGCAAACGTTAGCGCCTCGATCCAGTTGCCCATAGGATAACGGACTGTGCTTCTCTCAAACCCGATATTGGCCATATCTCGCAAGTGCAGTTCGCTCCAGGGTTAACTATGAAAGACTGAAAGCCCTGTAATAAGCCGGTTCATTGGCATAACAAGTCCATATGCTTCTGCTGTCATCGGCAAAGATCCATGGCGTATGGGAACTTCTCCTCGAAGGGCAGAATGCGGCATAGCTCGCCTCAACTGCCCTTAGCTAGGGTCAAATGGGGTAGAAGGCCATCGCCTCAGTCCTCCCAGGATGTGCCGGGGCACGTTGTTTGCCCCTATGTGGCCACTCAAGCTAAGCTGGGAGGCGCCGTTGCCCCGTTATCAGCCATTATGACCTCATCCTCCATCAGAAGGAGCCTTCTCCCCATCGTCGCTTGTTCTTCGCAAGCAGGGCCAATCATCGCGCCAGATGACTCGCCCGGCGAGTACATCCTCCAGAGTGATGCCAGTGAGGGGAACATCCCACCGGCGATTGGTGTCGGCGATTTGCAGCAACGTGCCAAAACCAGACGTGGGCCTCACAAACGTCTCTCGCCACTGGGGAGAGGAAAGGTTGGTGTCCACGACCTCGAACCCTCGGGCCTCTAACTCTACGATGGCTTTCTCCACATCCTCGACGAAGATCGTCATATGATGGAATCCCTGCCCATGCTTCTCTAGATAGCGCTGCAGGTACGAATCGGATCGGATGGGCTGCATCAGTTCGATCTTCACCCCAGGGGGGAGGCGGAATTGAACCGTCCGAATGCCAAGACGCTCATCATCGCCACCCAGAATGAACTCACCACCGAAGAGATCGCGGAACAACTTCACGGCCTCCTCAATGGACCAAACAGCAATAGCAACATGATCGATATTCCGGAGACCTATGGCAGATTTTGTCCCATCCATGATCGGCCTTCCCCACTCAATAAGAGCGCTATCTTCCAGATGTCACTCCCAATCTGATCCGATCGCGTGATGAGGGCAGTTTCTCAATTGGATGTCTCGCCCACGAACGGATGATGAATTCTTTACCTGACCTGAGGGGCGCTGCTCATGCGACCTCGGCAGGCTGCCGCCATGCCGGTTGCCAACCGGTTCAAAAAATAGGTTATGGACCACCACTCCCCCAACTCCAATGATTACCCCGCTGCCTTTTCATGCCCTGTTGTCGATTCACTCGCCCCGGGCATCCGCACGCAACTCTCCATTCGAACCAAATTCACACAAGTTTTTCCTATACCAAACAACCGTTTGGTATAGTAGCACCACCATCTTTTTTATGTCAAGTATCTTGTTCAGGGTGATCGTTCTCGACTTTGTGAGTTAGAATGATACGGTTCCCCCAGCCAAGTGGTCGAAGCTGCGGAGTGTCGACTTACTGCCAGAAGCCTTCCTATTAGGTTAGTGAACTCCATCCTGCCAAGGCAGGCCGAGATGAGTGGGAAGCTACCCGGTGGCGAGGTCGTCAGACCGCTACTCAGTTGAGGATGATTGAGAATGAGTGTCTCTATCACTCGATCTCCCGATCTTCGAAGGAGCGGGTGAGGGGGAGGCCGGTCCGCCAGACTGCGCCCTTCTCGCTCCAGGCTATTTCACCGAGATGTTATAGGCTTTGATCTTGCTGTTGAGGGTGGTGGTGTTCATACCCAGGAGTCGGGCCGCCCGACTTTGATTGCCGCCAGTGAGCTCCAACGCCCGTTTGATGAGGCGAATCTCGAATTTGGCCACCTCGTCGTAGAAAGAGAACCCTTGGGTGATCTCGATGCTCGGTTCCCTCTCTCCATCTCCGGCAACGCGGCGCAGCAGGCGCTCGGCGGCGCGAGGATCGAGAATCTCGTCGGGTAAACAATCGACGTCGATGCGATCGCCGCGAGCAATCACCACGGCCCGTTCGATCACGTTTTCCAGCTCGCGCACATTCCCCGGCCAGGGATATTCCTCCAGGAGGCGAAGCACTTCGGGATCCAATTCCGTCGAGATGTTCCGATTATTCTCCTCGTTGAACTTGCGAATGAAATGCTGGACGAGCGGCAGGATGTCCTCCTTGCGCTCGCGTAGGGGGGGAATATGAATGGTGATGACGTTGAGCCGATAGTAGAGATCATCGCGAAATCGGCCCTCCATCATGGCCCGTTTCAAGTCCGTATTGGTAGCAGCGATGATGCGCACATCCACTTTTCGGGTCGCCGTGTCTCCGAGCGGCGTGAACTCTCGCTCTTGAATCACGCGCAGGAGTTTGGCCTGGATGTCGGGCGTGATATCCCCGATCTCATCGAGGAAGATCGTCCCCCCATCGGCGATCTCGAATCGGCCTTTCTTGGCAGCGATGGCCCCGGTGAACGCGCCTTTCACATGACCGAACAAATCGCTCTCCAACAATTCCGGCGAGACGTTGCTGCAGTTGACGGCGACGAACTGGCCGCGTTCGGCGCGAGGACTGGAAAAATGGATCGCCCGGGCGATCAATTCCTTCCCCGTACCCGATTCCCCTTGAATGAGCACCGTCGACCGCGTCGGCGCCACCTGGGCGACCAGATCGAGGATCTTTCGCATCTTGTGACTGCGGGTGATGATCCTCTTCAAGTGGGCGCTCTGCCGGAGCGTCTGGCTCAGCGTCCGTCGCTCTTCGTCCTTTCGCCGCCGTTCCAAGCCCGCCCGCACCACCTGCAGGATCTGCTCGTTCTGAAACGGCTTGCGGATGCAGTTGAACGCGCCCATCTCCCATGCTTTCATCGCCGTCTCGAAAGTGGCGTAGGCGGTGATCATGACGACGACGGCTTCGGGATCGATCTTGAGGATCTCTTCCAATGCCTCCAGGCCGCTCATCCCGGGCAGCGACACGTCCAGGAGGACCAGATCGTACGGGCGTTGGTGGAACCGCTCCAATCCCTCTTCGGCATCACGAGCGACATCGACGCGATAGCCCTCGCTCGAAAGAAGACTTTCGAGCACATCGCGCATCACTTCTTCATCATCGACGATGAGGATCGTTCCTTTTCTCACCATGTGCTCAACGAAGGAAATTTTACGCCGTTGGAGAAGGACCTGTCCAGCTCAGGAGTCAATCGCCGGAGACCAATCGCAGGGAGGCCTGCCGTCGTCCCGCGCGAGCGCGAGCCGGGGGGAGAGAGATGGTGAACCGGGTCCCCTGACCGACCTGGCTCTCTACGTGGATGCGGCCGCCATGCTCCTGAACGATGCCATAGGTGAGGGCCAGTCCCAGTCCCGTGCCACGTCCCACGCCCTTGGTCGTGAAGAACGGGTCATAGATGCGACGGATATGCTCGGGCTTGATGCCCACGCCGGTATCGATGACATCGATGGCCACCATCCCGTCATGAAGCGATGTGCGAATGGTCAGCGTCCCGCCATCGGGCATGGCGTCGCGCGCATTGAGGATGAGGTTCATGAACACCTGTTGCAACTTGGTGGCATTGCCCCGGACCAACGGCAGATCGGCGTCGTACTGTTTCACGATACGCACCCGGCGATTCCGCAATTGCGGGTTGACGAGTTGGAGCGTATCGTCGAGCACGCGGTGAATGTCCAGATCGGTGAACTCGGTCGTATCCACGCGGGAGAAGTTCAACAAATTGGTGGCGATGTTGGAGGCTCGTTCGGCCTGCTGCTGAATCTTGACGAGCAATGTATAGCGGGGATCGGTTTCGGGCATCTGCTTGAGGAGCATCTGCACGTAGCTGGAGATGCCGGTGAGCGGCGTATTCACCTCGTGGGCGACGCCGGCGGCCAGCAATCCTATGGAAGAGAGCTTCTCGCTCTGCAATAATTGCTGTTCCAGCCGCAGGCGTTCGGTGATGTCTTCGATCACGATGAGCGAACCGACCTTCACGCCCCGCTTCGTTTCAAATGGAGCAATGGAGACGTTGAGGAAGAGTTCCTGACCGTCCCGTCGAGTGGTCCGGAACTTATAGATGTTCCGCGTATCGGGCACCGACCATCGCGCATCGCCGATGACGCTGCGAAGCGCCCGCACCAATTCGGGCTCCAGGACCTGATGAACCTTCCGCCCCAATGCCTGATGTCGATCGATCCCGAACAGCTCTTCCAGGGCGCTGTTCCAGGTGGTGATCACTCCTCGAGGATCGACGGCGAGAATGCCCACGTTGATCGACTCGATGATGCTCTCGTTGAATTCCTTGAGGCGAGCGAACTCTTCGGCGCGCCTGGCCTGTTCCTGATAGAGGAGACTGTTGTCGACCGCCACCCCCACGTAGGGAGCGATGGCCCGAAGCAGTTCGATGTCCTCCGAAGTCAGCAAATCCCCGTCCACCGTTCGCCCCAATCCGATGAGGGCCACCAGGCGATCGCGCGCTTTGCAGGCGACGAAATAGCGCAACTCCTCGACCGCCGGGAGAGGAAGGCGACGCGCGCCGAGATCGTCGAGACACACGACGTGATGCTCGTCGGTCTCCGCCTGGATGAAACGAATGAACTCGGGAGTGAGCTGGACATCCCCGCTCATGCCCTCCACGTGGCCCAGCCGGAATCCGGACCGATGGGTTTCATCGCGGATGAATACGGCGATCGTATTCACCGAGAGCATTTGCTGGAGCCGCCCGGTCACCGAACGGAGCAGTGGATCGAGCGCCGTCATCGTCGACAGCATGCGGGCGAATTCGCTGATCCCGGCCCGCGCACTATAGCGCTCGCCGTAGAATAACCGATCGATGCGCACGCGCAGATAGTTCTTCAACGGCGCGAACAGCATGGCCACGACGAGCGCACCGGCCACAACCACGGCCCGCGTCACCCACACGGAGGTGACGCCACGGAGGAAGTCTGCCGCAATGACGAGCAGCAACACGTACGCCCCGGCTATGACGGCGGTGGTCGTCAGGTGAACGAGACCCCGCCGCATGATGACATCGACATCCATCAACCGGTAGCGCACGATGGAATAGCCGAACGACAGCGGGATGAAGATGAGGGGGATGATGGCCAGCGCCTCCAGCAGCGGCGAGGGCACGGCGACAAAGTGCCGGTAAATCAAAAATCCGGTGAACGGGACGATGCCCAACAATCCCCAGACGACCCATTTCATCTGCTGTTTCAGTATCGGCGATTGCGCGCGCAGGAATGTGTGGAACAACAGCACGCCACCGGCCAGGAAATAGAGGGGGAAGTGCACGCTGTGCTCGATCACATCCAGGCTCTCGCGGAGGCGGCGCGCCTGGACCATCGAAGGATGCGCGAGCGGCATCCCTATCTCCACCAGGAGCATGATGATCGAGGGTAAATAGATGGCCGCCGTCAACCAGGGATGCTGCCGCACCACTCGCCGCTTGCGGGGAAATACGGCGCAGAAATGCAAGAAAATGGGAGGAAGGAAGATGAGAGCGATGGTATCGGCGAAAAACACCATCCAATCCAGGCGATTGAGTTCCTGAGTGGGGCTATAAAAGTACACCACGAAAGCCGCCAGACAGATGGCATAAAAGTGTCGCGTGAAGGGCGCCCGGCGTTGCCGGATGACGACGTAAAGGCCGATGATCAAGTACACCAGGCCGATGAGGGCCAGGTAGATTTCACGCCACAGCTTCAGTGGTGGAGAGGTGAGCCGAGGGATATCGGCGGCCCACTGCGAGGGACGCCCATAGGCGTCTCGACGCTCGATGAGATAGGAAATCGGATGCCCGACGCCCGCCTGATCCAGATAAATCTGGACATCGGTGGCCCGCCGGAGTTCCTCGAAAGCATCTCCCCCATCGAGGCTGATCCCCACCAGGAGATCGCCGCGGCGAATGCCGGCGCGAGCAGCCGGGCCCTGGGGATCGACGAACTCGGCGACGACGCCACTCCCGGTATCCGTCCACACGACCCCATCGTAAGGCACGTGCGGGTGATCCAAACGAGCGCGCAGATTGAGGACGCCCAGGGCGACGAGCGCTCCGGTGATCGCCAGTATGGCGGCGATGTGTCGTTCTCCTTTGAATAAAGACGCCCCTCTCATCTGGATCCCTCTCACCACCAGAACGGTCGGCCCCGTTCCTCAGAAATGAACCGATACGCTGCCGCGAATGAGGCGTTGAGCCTGACTGAGCAGAATCCGTTGCCCATCGGCGAATGGACCCTCCGGCTGATCGAATAGATTACGCGCATCGACGCTGGCTTCCCATCGACCGGGAAGAATACCGAAGTCGGGCAGTTCCTGCGTCACCACGATGTTCAGGCTGGGATCGAAGACGTCCAACTGACCATAGAACGGATCGATGGCCAACAAGGCATTCTCCGAGACGATGCGATAGCTGGTCGAGAGGCGGGTGCGGGTTCGAGAGATGCGAGCATCGAGTTTCACCGCCAGGACGTGATAGGCGCCCCAGCGGATGAGATGCCGCGGATCGAGCGTCGCTTCCGACGACAGCGCTTGACCTTCTCCGAAGGCGTATCCGACGAACCCGGTCAGAGACGACGTCAGCCGCCGTTTATAGGCCACTCGCGCACCACGAGCCTCCCCCTGTTGCACGAGAGATTGCCACTCCGAATCTCCCGGTTCAGCGACGTTCACGGGAAGGGCCAGCAGGCCGATTGGGCGACCGGCGACGTGGTCGAAGAAAACGGCCGCCTCGACGGCCGATCGCTCATCCAGTTGACGTTCGACGGACAGTTGAAGACGCCGTCGCCGATCGGCTTGAACCGCGCCTCCGCTCACGGCCAGCGCCTCGGGATCGGCAAAGATGACTTCCCCGCCCTCGTAGGCGAATGTACCCTGCTTTCTCAGTCGTTGCGCCGAGACGGGGAAGTATTCGGCGCTCAGCCGCGTGCGTCCGGTGGCGGCCACTTCGATGCCCAGGCGAGGAGAGGCCACCCACTGAGCCGCCCCGCCGGACAGCCGCGTGATATCCACTCCGTACACCACTACCAGTGGCCCTTTCACCTGCCAGGCATCGCTGACGGTCAATCCGAACTGTTGGACTTTTCCAAGCGGAAAGCGCCCTCGATCCGCCCCCAGTTGCGCATAAGCGATGCTCGCCGTCAGATGATGCCCATCGCTGGGATAAGCAGAAGCGATCATCTGAAGTCGACCGGGAAGATCCGGCCGGGTGGCCAATTGTCCCACCAGCACCAGTTCCAGATTCGCCGCCACGTGTTTGGCCAAGGCGAAATTGATCCCGGTGAACGTCGTCGACGGGGAGACAGTGGTCAGGGGAACGCCGCCGACGATCTGGACCATCCCTCTCAGTGATCGCCCACGACCGAGTACCTGCTCGGCGACTTCGGTCTGGGCGTCATCTTCCGGTTTCAGTCGGAGGATGGGGCGAGGCACGCTCCGGACGACCCAACGATAGGCCTGACGATCGGCCCGCCGATCGACCAGCGTCTCGATCCGTTTCAACTGGAATTTCAGGCTGAGCACCACATCGGGCTTGACCCGGACGAACTTGACGGCCGACATGAACCCACGGGCCTCGGCTCGCAATCGGTAAGTGCCGGGGAGGATATTCCGAGCGTAGAAATTACCCCGCTCATCGGTATGAATGGACCGAATCGTCGCTTTCCGGGATGAACCCTGGATGAGGCTGATCAGCGCTCCTCCAATCGGGCGTCCCTGATCATCGCGGACGATGCCCGCAATCATTCCCAGCGGACGACTGCTACCCAGAGCCAGGATCGGGTGGGCGACGAGGATGCCAATGCAGATGATGAGAATGGTTCGCGCTTGCCGCATAATTTCCCTCCTCGACCGGGGGCGAATCAATTGTAATCCCCTATGGCCATCATAGACAACCGCTCACTGCCGATTGACGAGTGCTGATCTTCCCATCCGAGAACCAGATTGTGATCCCATGAGGGGGCGCTGTCAAGAGTCGATACCCTCTCGCCGATCGCTCGGCTCTCCGACTCTTCGCCACCCTCATTCACCGGAGAAGCGCCGTTCTCGCGACGAAGGGTGGATGGCCGAACACATGATGATCGTCTTCGCCACCCTCATTCACCGGAGAAGCGCCGTTCTCGGACTCCTCATATGGTCGAGGCACCGATGGGGGCCGAGGCGCAACGTGGAACCCACGCGCGACCCGCCTCTGGCCACAGCGCGGGGGGTTGCCATGCCCTCGGTGGATTTTGTAAAATGGCGCTGAACTTCTCAACCACTGACATAACCAAGGAGGGACTATGACTCGGCATCGACGAAAGTTGATTCCGCGACTCATACCACCTCTGCTGGTCGCCGTTCTGATGGTTCTCACCTGGCCCGGGACTGCCTTTTCGCAGACGGCAGCCACGGCAACCATCCTGGGCACGGTGACCGATCCTACCGGCGCCGTGCTCCCCGGAGCCGAGGTGGAGTTGCTCAATACGGCGACGAGCCAGAGCCGAAAGCAAATCACCAACGAGGCCGGGCAATACGTTTTCACCTACGTTCTCCCCGGCCCGTACAAAATCACCGTCACCGCACAGGGATTTCGGCAAGCGGTCATTCCCCTGGTGAAAGTGGACGTGGCGAAATCCTACACGGTGAACGTCACACTGGAAGTGGGTGAGATGGTGGAAACGGTCGAAGTCACCGCCGGCGTGGGCGTCGAACTCCAGACGACCGACTCCACGGTCGGCGATGTGATCGGAGGGGAACCGCTCCTGCGCTTGCCCACAACCAACCGCAGCGCGGCGGCCCTGCTTCTGCTTCAACCGCTGGTCACTCCCGGTCGCGGTGTGAGCACATTGCGAGGTGGTCAGGTCTCCGGTGCGCTGAGCGATCAGAGCACCTTCCTCATCGACGGCGGCGATGCCACCAGCGATGTCGAGGGAACGGCCGGGTACAACACGGGCCAATCGGGCCAGCCGCTGCCCATGATTCCCGTGCCCGTGGAGAGCATCGAGGAATTTCGCGTGAGCACGACCAATCCCAATGCCACCTTCGGTCGCTCCTCCGGCGGCCAGGTGGCCTTCGTCACCAAGCGGGGCACCAATGAGGTTCATGGATCGGTCTACTGGTATCATCAGAACGACAATCTCAATGCCAATCGCTGGGATTTCAATCGTACGGGCATCGAGAAACCGGAGTTGATCGACAACCGGTTTGGATTCTCCCTGGGCGGGCCGCTCATCAAGGACAAGCTCTTCCTGTTCGGCAATTACGAAGGTCGGCGCTTCCCCCGCAAGACGAACGTGACCCGCATCGTGCCCACGGATACGCTCCGGCAGGGCATCCTGCGCTTCCGCGATGCCAGCGGCAATATCGTGAGTTACGATCTGGCTACCTCCACGCTCTGCGGCGACGGCACGCACCCATGCGACCCGCGAGGCGTGGGCATCAGCCCGGTGGTGCGGGCGCTGTGGAATCTGCTGCCGCCGGGGAACGACCCCGCCCTCGGCGACGGATTGAACACCATCGGCTTCCGCGCCGCCGCCGATAATACGCTCAAAGCCGATTTCTTCGTCACCCGCCTCGATTACAATATCACCGACACCTGGAACTTCTTTGCCAGCTTCCGCTACGCTCGCACCGA
>RFHM01000306.1 GCA_003696865.1 Acidobacteriota bacterium
GAACGCGGTCGTTTCCTTCAGCGCGTGGCCGCTCGACTCATTGCGGAAATGGAGGATCTCGCCCGCCTGGAATCCCAGGATACGGGATTCCCGCTGAAGGACTGCCTGTCCACGGTGAAGAATGTGGCCGCTCGACGGTTCGAATATTACGGTGGGCTGGCCGATAAGTTGATGGGGGAGACCATACCCGTGCCCGGGAATCACCTGGACTACACGATCCGCGAACCCCTGGGCGTCATCGGACACATCATTCCCTGGAACAGCCCCCTCTGGGAGGGAAGTCGGTGTATTGCCCCAGCATTGGCGGCGGGCAACGCCATCGTCCTCAAACCGGCCGAAGAGGCCATGCTCACCATGCTCCGATTGGCCGAAATCATGGCCGAAGAGGGGCTCCCTTCGGGCGTATTCAATGTCGTCACCGGCTATGGACCGGAAGCGGGCGCGGCGCTGGCCGGTCATCCGGACATCAATGGCCTCTCGTTCACCGGCTCGGTCGAAGTCGGCGCCCAGGTGATGAAGCGAGCCGCCGATCACGTCATCCCCGTCAGCCTGGAACTCGGAGGCAAGTCGGCGAACATCGTCTTCCCCGATGCCGATCTGGATGCGGCGGTGACCTGGTCGATGATCGCCATCTTTGCCGGCTCCGGTCAGATATGCGTCGCCGGGTCTCGCCTCCTCCTCCATCGGCAGATTCACGATGTGTTCCTGGAAAAACTGATCGAACGAACCGAGCGATTGCGGGTCGGGCCCGGATTAGAGGATCCGGACATGGGCCCGCTCATCTCCGAGGCCCATTTGGAGCGCGTGCTCCATTATATCCAGATTGGTCGAGGCGAAGGAGCGACACTGGTCACCGGCGGCCGGCGATTGACCGAGGGCCGGCTGGCCGCGGGATACTTCCTCGCCCCCACGATTTTCGACGGCGTCGCCCATCATATGCGAATCGCTCAAGAAGAGATCTTCGGACCGGTGCTCTCGGTCATCGCGTTCGAAGAGGAAGACGAAGCCATTGAGATAGCCAATGCCACACCCTATGGGCTCGCCGCCGCCGTGTGGACCAACCGCTTGAAAACGGCGCATCACCTGGCTCGACATCTGGAGGTGGGGAGCGTATACATCAATCGATACTTCCCCAGTGGCATCGAGGCACCGGCCGGCGGCGTCAAACGGAGCGGTTTCGGGCGCGTTGATGGGATTGAGGTCCTGCGGCACTACACACAACTCAAGAACGTGGTCGTCAATCTCGATGAAGCGAGCGCTTGATTGGAAGAGGAACGCATCATGATCGTCAAATCGCAACGAGCCAAACGTGGCCCCTTCGGTGAGAAGCTCCACGTCCGCGGGGAGAATATGGAGATGAGATTCTGGGAGAACATTCCGCCGGGCTTTCACTTTGATCCTCACGACTTCCCCGTCGACATCGCCGGGTTCGTCGTCAAAGGGAAAGCCAAGTGGACCATCGACGGGAGAGAGTACATCACCGAGGCGGGCGATAGTTACTACCTTCCTCGAGGATGCGTCTATGGTTTGGATGTGATCGAAGAGTTCTCGGTCGTCGAGGTCCTCAGTCCACCTCGAGATTGACCGATAGACTATTCGGGAGAACGATCGTCGAACCCGGCGCATCCCCAAAGAACCAATGAGAGTCAATGGGTGACGCGAGAAGCCAACGCGAACGCGCTCTCCACTGGTCCATTCGGTGACCACGTCGTCCGCGAATGAACGTCATGAACGAAATGGATATCGCCTCCGCCTCCTTCCTCATCGTTTGTGGCCTGTTGATCGTCGTATCCATTCTCATGGCGTGGAAAGGTAAATCGTTTTTCAATTGACCACCGCCGGATTCACACCCACGTAGCGTGAACGACGACCCTTCGATGAGTGACACCACGCTCTTCGTCATTGTTTTGCTCCTCCTGTTGATTGGACCGCTCTGGTACGCCCGTCGTCGGTCGACGACGCTCGCTGGGTACTTCATTTCCGATCGATCATTGGGAGGAGTGGTGAGCGCCTTCGCCTATTCATCGGCGGCGGTGAGCGCCGGGCTCTTCCTGGGAGGGGCTGGATTCGCTTACGTCTACGGTTGGGCGGGAGCAACCTATCAGCTCGGAGCGCTGGTGGGCATCCTTCTCGCCTGGATCCTCATTGCGCCGCGGGTGAGAAAGATGGCCGCTTCGGTGGGCGCCCTGTCGACGCCTCGATTCCTGGCCGAGCGATTCGAATGCCCCGCTCTTCGAACCATTACATCGGCTCTGACGGTCATCTTCGTCCTCCCCATGGTCATCGTACAATTCCGTGGGGCGGGACTCCTTTTTGAGAACTTTCTGGGCCTGGATTACACCTGGTCGGTGATCGCGTTTGGCCTCCTGGTGGGCTTTTTCACCGCTCTGGGCGGCAATTCCGCCGTCTCCTATCTGGACACCATTCAAGGGAGCATCATGATCATCGGGTCCATCGTCTGCGTGGTCGTGGGGCTCTCCGATGTAGGTGGGCTGCACAATTTGAACGTCCAACTGGCTCGAATCGATATGGACCTGGTGAGATTCGTAGGGGACGTTCCTCGGCCCATCTGGTGGAATCTCCTGATCATTTTCGGATTCGCCCAGTTCAGTAATCCCCATCTCATCCCTCGCTTCTTCAGCTTACGAGATAGTCGCGCGATACGCTGGGCGCTTCCCCTCTCGGTGAGCATCAATTGTCTCTGGGTGTGCGCTGCCGTTCTCATCGGCCTCGTGACCAGGGTGAACCATTCGGGTTTGGCCAGCGGCGACGAAGCCATGCCCGTTTTTTTACAATCGCTATCGCCGGTGATGAGTTTCGTCATCTTGTTGGCCCTGCTTTCGGCCATCTTCTCGACCACTGATTCATTATTGTTGACGGCGGGCACTAATGTCGCTCATGACATTGTCAAAGGCGTGTTCTGGCCCGAACTCTCGGAGCGAGGCGAACTCTGGTTGGCCAAGTGGTCCATGTTCATCCTCTGTGGCATCTGCTTCACTCTTTCGCTGCTGGACCTTCCCTTGATCACCCTGATGAACAGCTTCGCGATGGGAGCCTTCGTCCTGATTTTCGGGCTTCCTCTGGCGTTGGGCATCTTCTCCCGTCGAGCGACGAAAGAAGCGGCGCTCGTCGCGGTCATCGCCGGCCCCATCATCTACCTTGGTTGGAAGTACTGGCTCGTTCCCCTGACGGGCATCGGCGAGATGATCGCGTCGCTCCTGATTCTCATCCCGGCGATGATCCTGGTCAGCATGGTGACCGAACCGAACAGTACCTCTTGCCTGGAGAGATTCCAACTCCTGCCCAAGCGGAAGCTCGGCACTGCGGGTGCGCCTTTTTCATCAGACGGTGCATCGGCCCTGCCGCGGCGACCGTGATCATGAACGACATGGGGGTGTGTCATGAAAGAAACCAAAGAAGAGCTGGAAGAACGATTCAAGAAACAACGATTGGAGACGGTCACTTCCCTGTTCAGTTACACGCAGTTCCCGCCGGGTACGGAATACGAGATCGTTCAACTCCGCGCCGAGGATGGCGCGGGATCGTGGGGCATCTTGTACAAGAGAGGACATCCCAAAACCGTGCTCGTCATCATGCACCAACGGACCGATAACTCCCGGCATTACGCCATTCCCCACCTGGTGGAGGCGGGGTTCGCCGCTTTTGGTCACAACAATCGATACGTCGGCAATGATGTGGAGACGATCCACGAGAACATCGTCCTGGACATCGCGGCGGGCATTCGCTGGCTGAAACAGGATCGGGGATTTGAACGCGTCATTCTCCTCGGCGCCAGCGGTGGGGGAGCTTTGTTCTCGTTCTATCAATCACAAGCCCAGACGATGCCGCCTCATCGATTGACTCAAACGCCGGCCGGCGATCCACCGAATTTGAATCACTACGACTTGCCGCCAGCCGACGGCCTGGTCCATCTGGCCGCTCACATTGGACAGGGGAAGTTTCTCATGCTCAATATCGATCCCAGCGTCGTTGACGAATACGATCCGCTCTCCACCGATCCCACCTTGGACATGTACAATCCGGCCAATGGGTTTCGCTTCCCCCCCGAGGAGACGCGGTACAGCCAGGAATTCCTCGCGCGATATCGCCAAGCCCAGAGAGAGCGGGTGGCGCGAATCGATGCCATCGCCCGGAGCCACATTCGGCAACAGCACCTGTTCAGAGAGTTGATGCAAGAGGCGAGTTTCCGACGGCTCTCCACTGAGCACCAGCTTTACATTCGCCGGCGCGCTATCCTGGGAACATACATGTTGATCAACCGGACTATGGCGAACCCGGCCTGCGTGGATCTGTCCATCGATCCCTCGGATCGAGAACGAGGGAGCCTCCGTTCATCCGAACCAGAAGTCTACAATTTCACCGAATACGGATATGCGCGATATCTCACGCCCCGGGCCTGGCTCAGTTCCTGGTCGGGGCTTTCGTCTAACGCCTCCACAGTCGATTGCAGCCGAAAGATCACCGTGCCCTTACTCATGGTGTACGGCACGGCCGATAAAGAAGTACTCCCACAACAGGATGCCTGGCCGATCTTCAACGCCACGGCGAGCGAGGACAAGCAGCTCCACTTCATTGAAGGAGCTGGACACTGGTTCACGCCCGAAGGCCCAAAGGCGGGAAAAGGCGATCAGCGCCAACGCACCATGGAGACAATCATTCACTGGTTGCGCGAGCGATTCCCCGCCTGATCATGGCGCCCAAGACCTCGCCATGAGTGATGAACGCCATGCCATCATGATCGCGTTTTAACCGCCAGTCACCGACCATGATGTAACCGAGTGTTCGCCCTTTGCCACCGCCGAGACCGCGGCATCCACAACTTCTCCACAGGACATCGCCTCAGGTGAAACTGTTCCCTCCACAGCGTTGCACCTCTTATCATGATTTGGCATACTATCACTCCATTCGACTCAAGGAGTGCGTGACGGGAGACAAAGGAGAACTGAACCAATGGCCGATTCCATTTCATTGCCCCGGCTGCCGAGTAAGCGATTGGATGCCGTGGAAGCCTATCACACGATTCGACGCTCGATCATCGATGGCGTCCTCAAGCCCGGTGAGCGACTAGTCGAAGAGCGACTGGCCCGCCACCTGGGGGTGAGCCGCACGCCCATCCGCGAGGCGCTGGCCATGCTGGAAGTGGAAGGATTGGTCAAGTCGATTCCCAAGAAAGGGACGATCGTACGCACGTTCAGTCGCAAAGAGATCAAAGATATCTACGATCTGCGCATTGTCCTGGAAGGATATGCCGCTCGGCAAGCCACCGAATACATCACCGAACAAGAATTGCATCACATGCGAGTTCTCTACGAGGAGATGGAAAGCTGTATCCGTCGCCCCTGGCACTCTCCAGAAGAGCGCGCCAAACGCGTTCGTTACCTCACCAGCAAGAACAATGAGTTTCATGGCCTCATCACCAAAGCGAGCCGGAATTCGCGTCTGGAGGCCGTATTGACGCAAATCGTCGAACTCCCGCTCATCTTTCGAGCCTTCTTCTGGTATAGTCAGGAGCAACTCGTTCGGTCGAATCATCATCACCTGGAAATCATCAAAGCCTTGGAAGAGCGCGATGCCGAGCGCGCCGAGCGGATCATGGAAAGGCACATCGGCGTGGCTCGAGATCTCCTGCTCAACGAGTTCTTCGACGCACAACTTCAACCCGACTCCGTCTGAGACGGAGTCGGCGCCCCTCAGCCTAGTCCGTCTTCTTCTCTCCGGTCCAGGGCGCATATGGCGAAAAGCGTCGCCAATGAACGCGACGCCAACCGGCAGTGAGCGCCGGAGACCGATCCCCTCAGTCTGGCGAGAAGCTCCGGCACATGCCGTCGAGCGCTCAACCGATGGAGGATGAGGGGCTGATCGATGGGTCCTCACAAGGCACCTCATGGTGAGCGAGCACCACGCCCAAGGGTTCGTATGGACGCCAATCCCGAGCGAGTTTCTTGAAGAACACCAAGCCCCTTCACGCCCGGCGTCTTGTGAGTCCTTCTCCCGTCCCTCATCTCCTCCGCCCTACCCATCCTGCTCTCCACCTTCACCGCACACGACGCACAATTTGGTTGAGCATCTCCTGCTCATCGGGGAACTCGCCCGTCTCTAATTTGGAGTAAATTCGCTCTCCATCGACGAACACCTCGAAGCATCCCCCCTTGGAAGGGATGAGCTTCAAGGAGGCGAGATCCTGTTTGAGTGTGCTGAGGATTTTTTCCGTCAAACTGACGGCTCGTGGCTCGTAGTTTCAAACGGCACAATATTCGATGGTCACCTCCATACCACTTCGTACCTCCTCGAAACGGACATGTGGATTCGTTTTCGCCTCGGTCACCGCCCATCATCGAGGCCTTGAAATGACAGGCCCTCGATGATGAATAACCGAGGCGCGATCGATCATATCATGACGGCTAGAAAGTGACGTGGATGGCCGCCAGCGCATCCACGATACCCCAGCCCATGAGGCGATCCGGTCGGGTGGCCTGGCTCGCCGTGCGATGCAGGGCATCCAGGATCTGCCACGGCGACCACTCGGGATGCGCTGAGAGAAGTAAGGCCACCGTCCCCGCCACCAACGGACAGGCGAACGACGTTCCCGAGAGCGTTCGATAGGCTCGGGGATGACGAGCGCTCGCCACCCACACACTCACTCCCTGGGCCATCACATCGGGTTTGATGCGGCCGTCCACGGTCGGCCCGACGGAACTGAATCTCGCCCGTGCGCCACGAACGTCAACGGCTCCCACCGCGATGACACCATCCCCATCGGCCGGGGCGATCAACGTATTATGCAGCGGGTGATGGCCCGAATTGCCCGCCGCGTTCACCACGACCACTCCTCGCTCCACGGCCATCACGGCGGCTCGAGTAATCGCCGCCGTCTGACCATCCATATCCCTCCACGTATATCCCTCGAATGGAGGATCGAACTCCAAATATCCCACCGAACTGCTGACCACATCGACGCCCAACCCTTCGGCCCACTCCAGGGCAGCGATCCAATGGTCTTCCTCCCGCGGCGTCTCGCTTTCGGTATTCTCCGTCTTGGCCAGGATATACTCGGCACCGAACGCCGGCCCGATCAACTGGCCCGGGGCGAAGCCTCCGATGACCGAGAGGACCCAGGTTCCATGGGCCCCTTGGCCCATATCCGCCCCATCACCGACATCATCGTCCCCATTCACGAAATCGTGGGCCGCGACGACACGAAGCGACGCCAATGCCTGATGCTGCAGATTGAAGCCGGTATCGAAGACGCCGATGACCACGCCCTCCCCGGTGAATCCCAGATCATGAACGGCGGGAACATTGATCTGCTCTAACTGCTCCAGCGAAGCCCCATAATCGATGAGGTGATCCCCTCCGGTCCGGAGTCTCTCCACCGAGGAGCCATCATCATCTGCGGGCACCTCCAGGAAGTCGGGATCGGGACGTTTGAACCGAGCGACGAGTTCGATGCGTTTCACCCATTCGAATTGACGAAGCTGATCGATCTGCTGCCTGGTCGCCCGGGCGCTCACGGCGTTCAACCACCTGGATATATGGCGCACCTGGAGGACGTGCCGTCGCACCTCGGAGACGTACGCCGATTCCACCGGGAGGTCATCCCAGTCGACGAGCTGATCCGGCGCGCGCACGGTGAGGCGTCGTTGCCGAGATTTCGGCGTGAGGGAGGCCCACGCCTCCCGATACTTGGCTTTCAGATGCTGACCTTTATCGGAGAAATAAATCCAAACGAGAAATTCATCGGGAGTTCGAGCCGCTTGATAGGCATGCCATAACCGCTGACCGAGTTTCGCCGGCGCCTGGCCCTCCCCGCTGGAGGGCAAGCTGAACACCAGGAGCAGCAGAACGCTCCACGCGTATTTCATCACCCCGCTCGTCACCCGCTTCCTCATCGATCTCAATATCGATACAATGTCCTCACCGCGCGTACAATGTCATCGACCTGAGGGAGAATGGCATTCTCCAGATCCGGGCAGTAGGCCACGAAGGTATCCAGCGCACCAATCCGCTCCACAGGTCCATCCAACCAATCGAACAGCTCGTCGGCAATGCGGGCAGCGATCTCAGCGCCATAGCCCCAAGAGAGCATATCTTCGTGGGCGACGATGGCTTTGTTCGTCTTTTTGACCGACGTCGCGATGGTCTCCCAATCGTAGGGACTCAACGTTCGCAGGTCGATGACCTCCACGTCGATGCCCTCTTCCTGCAGTTGGGTGGCCGCCAGCAGCGAACGATGCACCAACGCCCCGTAGGTGATGATGGTAACGTCTCGCCCCGATCGCACGACCTTCGCTTTGCCAAACGGAATCATATAGTCGGGTCCAGGATATGGACTTTTGTTATAGGGCTGGCGATAGAGGTGCTTGTGCTCGAGAAACAGGACCGGATCATCACAACGAATCGCCGTGCGCAGCAATCCATTGGCATCGAGGGCATTGGACGGCATCACGACCCGCATGCCCGGCGTATGAGTGAACAGGACCTCGCCGGATTGACTGTGATAGATGGCGCCGCCTTGGAGATATCCACCAATGGTCACTCGGATGACCATCGGACACTTCCAGTTGTTATTCGAGCGCCATCGCACCAGCGGCACCTCGTTCCTCAGTTGCATCATGGCGGGCCAGATATAATCGAAGAACTGAATCTCGGCAACTGGCTTCAGTCCACGCAGGGCCATGCCCACCGCCCGACCAATAATGCTGGCTTCGGCCAACGGCGTATTGAACACGCGATGACTGCCAAATCGCCGCTGAAGATTATAGGTCACTTTGAAGACGCCGCCCTTCCCTTTCACCCGATCCAGGTATTGCTCGCGGCTGCAATCGGCGACATCCTCGCCAAACACGACGATGCGGGGATCGCGCGCCATCTCATCGCGCAGGCAGGCGTTCAACAACTCCACCATCGTTTGGGGATCGCCCTCGAACTCCGGTTCGGTTTGAAACGCGGCAGACGTGGGATCGACATCCGGTGAGTATACATAGAGTGACACCGTCTCCGGCGCCGGCTTCGGACTGGCCAGAGCTTCGTCGGCCGCCCGATTCACCTCTTCATCCACCGCCGCTTTCATCTGGTTCAGTTCCTCTTCCGTGATCAGTCCCTCCTCCAACAAGAACGCCGCATAGGTTCGCACCGGATCGCGGGCCGCTTCCGCTTGCCGCTCCTCGGGAGGTTTGTAGAGTCGCTCATCATCCGAGAGCGAATGCGAATAAGGCCGAATCACGTGAGCGTGGACTAAGGCCGGTCCTTGTCGTTCCCTGACATAGGTGATGGCTCGGCGTAACACGGCATAGCTCGCCAGCGGATCGCATCCATCGACTTCCTGTACCAGCAAGTCGGGAAAACTCCGCACCAATTGGGAAATGCTCCCTCCCGCCGTCTGGACTTCTACGGGAACGGAAATGGCATATCCATTATCCTGGATGAGATAGAGAACCGGGAGCTTCAAATTGCAGGCGACGTTCAGCGACTCCCAGAATTCACCCTCACTGACGGCTCCATCTCCTGACGAAACGAGAACGACCTCATCCTCCTTGAAATAGCGCGTGCGATCCTCGATCTCCTCAATCAAGCTGTACCGCCATCCCGCTTCGGCGCATCCCACCGCTTGAAGAAACTGGGTCCCCGTGGGACTGGAGGAGGACGGCACCTGAAGACGCCGGAATCCCCAGTGGGAAGGCATCTGGCGGCCACCTGAACTGGGGTCGGCGGCGGCCCCGACGGCCTGTAAAAACATCTCCTTGGGCGTCGCGCCCAGCGTGAGCATCAACGCGCGATCACGATAGTAGGGGAACACCCAATCATGGCCGGGCTTGAGCAGAAGCCCAGCCGCCACCTGTACCGCTTCGTGTCCCACTCCATTGATCTGGAAGAAGATTTTCTGCTGGCGTTTGAGCTGAATTTCTTTGTCGTCAACGCGACGCGACAGGTAAATGAGCCGATACATATCCACCAGCGTCTGACGATCTAGTCCATGATACTTCTCAACAGCTACTCTCGTCGCCATAAGACCCCCCTTCAATGAAAGTCGGACGCGGCTCCCTGCGCTCACCGTGATGTCTGAGGCAGTCTGGATTCTCGAGCCGGATCATTTAGAATATTTATCATAACATAAATGATTCGCAAAGACAGCCCCGATTCCATCCATCTCGCCGCGATGACCGCCGTCCACTCCACGAGATGGGGGAGCACAAGCGACGAACTCCCTACTCCAACTTCACCGCCGTCCCGCTCGCACTGACCATGAGCATGGAATTCGCCTGTCCCAGCACCTCATAATCCAGATCGATGCCGACGACAGCATCGGCCCCCAGAGCGGCGGCATTCTCCCGCAATTCCTGGAGCGCGATATCCTTGGCGCGAATCAGCTCCTGTTCATAGGCCGTTGAACGCCCACCGACAATGTCTCGGATCCCAGCGAAGAAATCCTTAAAGAGATTGGCACCCATAATGGCCTCTCCGGTCACGATGCCCAGATAGGCTTTGATGCGTCGCCCCTCGATGGATGGAGTCGTTGTGAGAATCATGTGATGTCCTCCTCACGATGAAATGTGGACTCTCATTATACGCCGAACGAGAGGAGAATGCACCTTCGGAGAGCGAGGCGAGAAGCGATTGCAGCGAGATCATGAACCATGGGGCGATCGATCGTCGCGGTGACCAGCAGAGGGGGAATGCCCGAGCGAACCGGCCTGTGTCCGGAACCATTGGGAGAGCTGGCCGATATCCTCCAGGACTACATCCACCGGCGAAGCCGCTGCCGCCAAGGTCTCCGGGCGGAACTTCCCCGTCTTGACCAATGCCCCTCGCATCCCACACCGTTGTGCGGCCAGAACATCGGATTCCACATCGTCCCCGACCATGAGCACCCGTTCAGGGGCAGCGCCCACGTCCAGGAGTGCCATGCGGAAAAAGATGGGACTGGGCTTCCCGAATACCATCTCGCACCGAACGCCCGATCCATACTCAAGAGCCGCCACAAATGCTCCAGCATCCAGACGATACCCCTCATGGGCGAGCCAACGCCGATTGCGCTGCAGAGCGACCAGCTTCGCGCCATTCAGTAAGGCGCGCAACCCTTGGTTCAGGGCATGGAGATTCCATGCCTCATCCATATCGCCGACGAGAACGAAATCGACCGAATCGCTGGACGCCAGAGGAAGATCCTGAAGATCTTCCAGCACATCAGGGTGCACCAAAGCGAGAATCCCGCGAGGCGCCTCTTGCTGGTGGAACCAGCGAGAGGCGGCCCGAGCGGGCGTGAAAAACCAGTTGCTGGGCACGTCCAGATGCTGCTTCTGGAAACGGCGCTGCAACTGCTGACGACTCCTCCTCGTCGTATTGGTGATGAACCGTATGGGCAGATTGCGCTTCATGAGCCAGCGTACCGTATCCACCGCCCCGGGGAGCCACCGCTCCTCGATATACAGGGTACCGTCCAGATCCAGGAAGATGGCGCTAATTGGTGCGTGCGCTTGTTGCATGGGCAATGTTGGCCGAGATCCCCTTACTCGATCTCAAACCGCGTACTCTGTGCACAAAAAGGATACACCGGGGACATTGAATGTCAACGCCGTCTCCAGCGATTGGTCGATGAGCCGACTCCCCAACCGGGCAAGCCTTCTCAATGAACTGGCCAGAGCGCCGGGGATCCATGACGTTGCTTGACGCTGCCACCCGAAGATGGTAGACTAAAAATGCGATCAACACTCATGGTGAAATCGATTGATCAGTGGCGACCGAGGTTATATCATCATCAGAGAGTCAAGGTTTCTCTTGCTCTCGATTCGTACTTTCGACTGTCGAGGAGGTAGCTGTGGGGTTCAAAGTTGGTCAAAAAGTCGTGTATCCCAATCACGGTATTGGTATTATTGAGGAGATTTGTACCCGCGAGGTGTGCGATGGGGAATCCAGCGTCTTCTACCACATGCGTATCCTGTCCACCAATTCGCGGGTCATGGTCCCGGTGAACAATGTCGAAGAGGTGGGATTACGGCCGCCCATCTCCTCGAAGGAGTGCGCCCGCCTACTGAAAGCGCTCGCCGATGACTTCGTTGAACCGGCCAGTGATTGGAAGGACCGATACAAGACATTCCTGGAGAAGATGCAGACGGGCGACATCTTCGAAGTCGCAGAGGTTCTCAAGACGCTCGCTTATTTGAATCAGATCAAACCGCTCTCATTTCGAGAGAAACGGCTCTTTGAGAAGGCCCGGTACCTCATCGTCTCAGAGATTGCCCTCGTCTCTCGTAAGCCGGCCGAGCAGATCGATCCCAAAGTGGAGAATGCCCTTCGGAGCGCGTGCCAGAAGCACTTTGCGCGAAATGGGAAGGCGCGAGCTGCGGCGGCTTCGACCAAGTGATCTCGGCGAGGGATACCCGCCATTATGGCTGCCCTCCTGAAGAGGGCTATGTTATTCTTTGTATTTATGGACGATCCATCGAGTTTCGCCGAGCTCATCATCAGAGGGTTTCTCATCCTGCTGCTCGTTCTGGCGAATGGGTTTTTCGTCATCTCCGAGTTCGCCTTCGTCACCGTGCGAAAATCCTGGGTGGAAACGCTCGCTCAAAAAGGCGAGCGTCGCGCCAAGACGTTGCTCCGCGTCATCCACAACCTCGACGATTACATTGCCGCGACCCAGTTAGGCATCACCATCGCCAGTATTGGATTGGGGTGGATCGGTGAACCCGCCTTGGCCGGATTGATCGCCCCTCTGTTTGAAGGACTCCCCTCTTCGCTCTTGACGGTGGGAGCGCGTCACACCGTCGCCGTGGGGCTGGCCTTTGCGCTGATTACGTTCCTTCACGTTGTTCTGGGCGAACTCGCCCCTAAGACGCTGGCGCTGGAGCGCAGCGAGAGGCTAGCGTTGGCCGTGGCTCGCCCGATGGTCATCTTTTATTATCTGTTCTATCCATTCGTCAGGACGCTCAATCGCTCGGGACTCCTCTTCCTCCGATTGTTGAATCTGCCACCTGGCGGACAGCACCGGGCCATGTACGCGGAAGAGATTCGACAAATGATCAACATCAGCCGGGAACGCGGCCTGTTGGAGGCGCATGCTCACCAATTAATGACCAACGTCTTCGACTTCTCCGATCTCGTCGTTCGCGAGGTGATGCGTTCCCGAGGGGAAGTGACGGTCATCGAGATCTCAACGCCTCTGGATGAGATCATCGACATCTTCGCGCGAACCGGCTACTCGCGACTACCCGTCTACCGCGGACAATTGGATAACATTGTCGGCATCCTCTACAGCAAAGATCTTCTGCCGCTACTGCAGCACCCCGAACAGATTCGCATCGACTCTCTGATTCGCCCTCCTTTCTTCGTTCCCGATGGGGCCTCGGTGGGAGAGGTGTTGCGCGAAATGCTTCAATCAAAGACGCACTTCGCCATCGTCGTCGACGAGTATGGAGCCTTTGAAGGCATCGTCACTCTGGAGGATCTCCTGGAAGAGCTGGTCGGCGAGATCCGAGATGAACACGACGTCGAAGAGGAAACGCCCATCATCCGGCAACTGGACGGCTCTTGGCTGATCGATGGGATGCTCAGCGTCCGCGAGGTGAATCGACGCCTCAAGGTGAACATCCCAGAATCCGATGAATATACCACCGTGGCCGGCTTCTTAATGGCCAAAGCGGGGAAACTCCCCACCGTGGGAGAAGAAATCAGACACGAGAACTTGTGCTTCACCGTCCGACAAGTCCGGGGACGCCGCCTGTCTCGCATCGAATTGAGAGTGCTCCCCCAGGCCTGGATGCGATCATCGCCACCGATGGAAGCCACTCGGTGAGCGAGATCGCCAGTGGACGCCACCGTTGTGTGGAACTCGAACGGGACGAGAGCGTTTAATATGTTCCAAATTCGAGGAAGGGAAGGATGATACAACTCAGCCTACGACAGATTCTCCTCATCGCTCTGATATCGGCCATCATCGCCGCCGGCCTGACCATCGGATACGATCGCTGGGTCGAGCGCCACGGATTGATGGAACCGGTACCATCCAGCGATCAAGTTCCTGCCCGCACGGGGCCAGCGGCTCTGAATCCGTCGGATGTAGGGGCCATCACCGATGACGAGCGAAACAATATCGAAGTGTATCGGAAGGTTGCTCCGGGAGTGGTGAACATCAGCACGGTGACCTACGTCCGGGATTTCTTCGCCGTCTATCAGCGCGAAGGGGGAGGATCCGGTTCCATCATCGACGCGCGGGGATATATTCTCACCAACTACCATGTCGTGGAGGGAGCTCGACGACTCACCGTCACCCTGGCCAATGGCCATCAATACCCGGCCCGATACATCGGCGGCGACATCGATACGGACCTGGCCGTCATCAAGATCGACGCCCCGGAGGAAGAGTTCACCGTCGTGAAGATGGGCGACTCCGATCGACTGGCGGTGGGGCAGAAGGTCCTGGCCATCGGGAATCCGTTCGGCTTCGCCCATACGCTCACCGAGGGGATCATCAGCGCTCTGGAACGTCCCATCCGGGCACAGAACGGCCAGATCATTGAAGGCGCCATTCAAACGGATGCTTCTATTAATCCGGGGAATTCTGGTGGCCCTCTCCTCAACTCTCGAGGGGAGATGATCGGAATCAACTCCCAAATCATCACTCCCAACGAAGGAAGCGTCGGCATCGGATTTGCCATTCCGGTCAACCTGGCCAAACGCATCGTGCCCGATCTGATCCAATATGGACACGTCATTCGTCCTTGGCTGGGCATCGTCCCGCTTCCCGTCCCCGTCTCGCTCATCGCCAGCGAACTGGATTTGCCGGTGGATTATGGGGTCATGATTTCAGAAGTGATTGAGGGCGAAGCGGCCGATCGAGCTGGGATTCGCGGGGGCACCACGCCAGTCCGTTTTCGTGGACGATTCGTCGGCTACCTGGGCGGCGATATCATCATCGGGCTCGCCGGAGAGAAAGTCACCTCACTGGAGGACATCCGTCGTATCCTCAATCGATATCGGCCTGGCGATACGATCCCCGTGGAGATCGTGCGTCATGGACGTCGCATGACGGTGAACGTCACGTTGACGGCAAAACCCTATCGGGGACGATGACGTCGGGGCGCGATCGGAGAGCGATGAGGACCGGGCAGTCAGTGAGAGATCCAACGAACACCCGGCCTATGGTTTGGGCTTGGCTTGGGATGAAGATTTGTTTTTGCTGCTCGGACGGACATCGAGGAAGACGCTGAGTCGCTCACTCCGTTTGGGCCGCCGGAGCTTCTCCAGGGCCTTGGTCTCAATCTGGCGAATGCGTTCGCGGGTGACGGCGAAGTGGCGGCCGATTTCCTCCAGCGTATGTTCGACGCCATCTGGATCCAGTCCGAACCGCATCTTGATGACCTTCTCCTCGCGGGCAGTGAGTGTTTTCAACACCTCCTCGATGACATACCGCAGGTTATTGGCCATCACCAGGTCGATGGGGTTCGGCGAGGTGACATCTTCGATGAACTCGCCGAGATGATTCCCCTCATCCTCGCCAATGGGCGTCTCCAGGGAAATGGGATCCTGAGCGACCTTCAGAATCTTGCGCACCTTCCATGAGGGAAGACCAACGCGCTCGGCGACCTCCTCAACGGTGGGTTCCCGTCCCAATTCCTGGATCAATGATCGCGTTGCTCGAGCGATGCGATTCAACGATTCAATCATATGAACGGGCACGCGAATCGTTCGCGCCTGATCGGCGATGGCTCGCGTAATGGCCTGGCGGATCCACCAGGTGGCATAAGTGGAGAACTTATGTCCTCGCCGATACTCGAAGCGCTCAACGGCCTTCATCAAACCAATATTCCCCTCCTGGATGAGATCCAGGAACTGAAGACCCCGATTGGTGTATTTTCGCGCAATAGACACGACCAATCGGAGATTCGCCTCCACCAGCTCGTTCTTGGCCTTGGTGACCTCCGCTTCGCTCGTCGTGATGATCTCCAGCGAGCGCTTGAGCTCCTCTCGCGACGCCCGACAGCCACGTTCGAGGTCCAGCAATCGCTGCCGCACGGCCCGCTGCTGCTGCAACCAGCGGTCGACCTCGGCGCCTTCGCGCCGGGCTCGTTGAATGCGGCGTGTCAACCGTTGATCCTCGCGTTCGGCGGCTTCGATTTCCCGGACCACCCGCTCCACGGATTCGATCAAGTGATTATAAAACGAGCGGGTGAAATCCAACCGTCGAATATGCCGCGACATTTCCACGCGCGCCCGCGCCAGCTTCCAGCGACGCGCTCGGCGCGTCTTCTCGTTCCGCACTAATGAAGCGGTTCTCTGTTGTCGATCATATAACCGCCTCCATCGTCGCACGGCCTGCTTGATGGCTTCGATGGTCTGGAGGAACTGGCGGTGTGCGCCTTGGTCGCTGAGGCCATTCTCCGCCGGGCCCAACTCAGGAAGATGAATGACGTCGCGGAGATGTAGATCCCCCCGGGCCACGCGCTGGCCGGCATCGATCACCCATTGGGCGACGATGTCCAGCCGGGAGAGCGCCTTCCGGGCGCGCCGCCGACCACGCTCGATTCGCTTGGCAATGGCGATTTCCCCCTGGCGATCGAGAAGCGGGACCACAGCCATCTCGCGCAAGTAGATGCGCACCGGATCATTCAGGCCCTCCGGTTCCTCCAGGGGAGCCATCTCGCCGCGCCCTTCGGACGCGCCCTCTCGATCGCCGGTGAAAGCCTCTCCGATCTCGTCATCCTCCACGGGAATCCCCGCGGCATCGATCCTCTCCAGGATAGCCTCAATATCATCGGGCGAATCGATCCCCTCTGGGAGAAGACGATTGATGTCATCGTACGTGAGATAGGATTTCTCCCTTCCCAGCTCGAGCAAGCGATCGATCTCGTCGCGGTATCTATCCTCCGGTGCCATCTCCAACCCCATTGCTCAGCAATATTATGCTGAGGTGACGGATTAAGCGTCAACCTCGATCATTGGTCGCGAACGTATCTGGGCAAGCCGGTTGGAGAGTTCCAGCTTGCGCAACAGCAATTGATTATATGATGCCACATCATGTCGTTGTTGAGCTCGTTCGATTTCACACTGTACCTTCCTCAAGTCACGCTCCAACTGTCGCTGCTGGAGACTGGCCAGACACCCCTGCGCCTCACGATAGACTCTTTCCTCGTCATGCTCTCCCTCGGCGATCAACGCCCTCTCCAACACGTCCAGCAACATCTGATCCCGCTCGAACGCTGGTGCGAGCGCGGCATACGTCAACGGTTCCCCACGCTCCAGACGATTGAGGATTTCCTCGAATAAAGGATACGTCACGGTCATGGCGAGAGCATCGTGACGCGCCTGGAGCTCGCCTTTGAGTCGAGCGGCCACCGAGGGATAATTCAGCAAGATGTGCAGCAGCAACATCTCCGCCTGGGTCACCAATCTGCGCGAAGCGACGGCCTCCTCGGCCACCGGCTCCTGTCGATCTGATCCCGTCCGATGAGATCCCGATGGGCGTGGGCTGCGCATCAAGCGTCGCATCTCCTCCTGGACTAACTGGGGATTGAGCATCAGACGGCTGGCGACGCGATCCCCACTGGCGGCGCGCTCGATGCGATTGGGGATGAGGACCACGTAGGGGAGAATTTCATTCAGTGCCCGAACCTGGGCTCCCGGTTCATTGAGATCCACGGCCTCAGTGGCCTGGGCGATGACGAAATCGAGGTAGGTCGGCGCTCGCTCGACCAGTTGTTCGTAGGCGGCACGGCCCGATCGGCGAATGAACGAGTCGGGATCTTCTCCTCGAGGAAGCGTGAGCACACGAACATCGAATCCTTGCTGGACCAGCATCTGCAGGCTCCTCAGCGCCGCCGCGCGTCCCGCTGGATCGGGATCGAAGTTGACGACGACCTTACGCGTGTAACGTCTCAGAAGCGTCGCCTGAGCCTCGGTCAAGGCCGTTCCCAAAGAGGCGACAACATGCTTGATGCCCGCCTGAAAGGGGATGAGGAAATCGAAATACCCTTCGACGAGAATGGCATACCCGGCCTGACGAATGGCCTCACGCGCATAACTCAATCCGAACAGGTGGTGTCCCTTGGTGTAGACGGCCGTATCGGGCGAGTTGACATACTTGGGGGCGCGCTCGGAGGCATCCTCGTCTAAGATGCGCCCACCGAAGGCGACGACGCGCCCTTGTGAATCGGTGATGGGAACCATGACTCGCCCACGAAAGCGATCGTAATACCCTCGCCCATCGGATCGAAGGACGACCAATCCACTGCGAATGAGCTGCTCTTCGGGTACACCCCGTCGCCGCAAGAACGTTGATAAGGCATCCCAACTTGATGGAGCATATCCCAAGCCCATCTGTTCGATGAGTTCGGAGCTCACTCCACGTCGATGCCAATACTGCAAGGCTTTTTGACCTTGAGCCGTCTGCAACTGCTGATGAAAAAAATCTCGCGCCCAGGCATTGATGCGCAACAACTGCTCGCGCCACTGACGTCGCTGTCGCGCCTGGTCATATTCTGGCCCTTTTGAAGGCATCGGCATGGGAATGCCGCTCTTCTCGGCGACCAGCCGAACGGCCTCCGGGAAATCACATCCTTCCATGCGCATCACAAAGCTGAACACATCGCCCCCCTGGCCACACCCGAAACACTTGAAGATCTGCTTCACCGGATGCACGTGGAATGAAGGGGTCTTCTCTCGATGAAAGGGGCATAGAGCCACGTAATTGGCCCCACGCTTTTTGAGAGTGACATAGTCTGAAATAATTCGAACTATATCCGCTTGGTCTCGTACCTGGTCGGCAAATCCTCTGGGCATCCACATGATCTAAAATCCATGCCCCCCACCTCTCATTCCCCGAGCATCCCCTCCTCACCTGCTCGTTCCATTGTTATGTGTGCTTAATTGTACGGATGAAACCTCACCAACGCAAGTGCCAACCCATATCAAAAAAAGATCGATGATCATTGGTGACGCTCGACGCACAGGCTTCCGGACGCAGGCCATCGCCGCGCCTCGCAACCGAGTCTTTTCCTCCTCGGAGCGCCGACGGGAGAGATGGGCTTCGGCCACATTCGCCAAGAGGTCGGGGCCAGGCCGGACGCTCTGATCACTCGCTCTCTCGCAACCGAGCGACCGTCTCCACATCCGCTGTCTCAATAGCTCCCGGTCGAACCTCGATGACTTGAGGATGCGAAGCCAGCATCTGGCGGATGGCCGTTCGCAGCGCGCCGGTGCCCGCCCCATGAATGATGCGGACTTCCGGGAATGAAGCGAGAATGGCTTCGTCGAGGAACTTATCGATGCGATCCAATGCCTCTTGGACCGTACACCCCACAACATTGATCTCCGGGCGCAGGGGAGGTCTCGATGCCAACTCGACCGTGACGCCCCCTTCTTGTGGAGGCGCGGGCGACGAAGGTTTTTTCTCGGCGAGTGGCTCGACATTGGCCCGCGTCGTTCGGAATCGCAGGTGTCCGATCTCCACCACGACCTCATCCCCACGAAGCGAAGCGACCGTCCCCACTTTATCGATGTCCAGTAATCGAACCGTGTCTCCCACCGTCAAGGTCATCTCCTCTGGCGGAGATGTGGAGCGAAGAGAAGATCCCGTCTCTTGCTTCAGGCGCCTCCGCAATTCGGCTCTCAGTCGGCTCGCCTGCCGATCGATGGTTCGCTGTAACGACAATTGCGCCTTACGCTCCTGCAACTGGCCAAGCAGGGCGCGGGCTCGCTGTGAAAAATCATCGACGACCTGTTGGAGGCGACGCTCAAACTGCCGCTGGCGTTCGCGCTCCCGCCGGGCGAATTCCTGCTCTAACGCCCGCTCCTTCTCTACCAGAGCCCGCCGTTCCTCCTCCAATGCTCTGCGCAGCGCCTGCTGACGATCGAGTTCTTCTTTCAATTGCTCCAGGTAGCGCACGACCTGTTGATCGTGTGTCCGGAACCAACGGAGTGCCCGCTCCACAATCTCTCCGGGGAGGCCTAACCGTCGAGCAATGTTCAAGCCGCTGGAAGCGCCGGCTACCCCCTGAATGAGCCGATACGTGGGCTCCAATCGCTCGCGATCGAACTCGACGGCGGCGTTGATGACGCCCGGAGTGAGCTGGGCGTACATTTTCAGGCGCTGATAATGCGTCGTGGCGATGATCATGGCTCCCCGCTGCTTGAAGTAATCGACGATGGCGACGGCCAGCGCTGCGCCCTCTTCCGGATCGGTTCCCGTTCCCACCTCATCGATGACTACCAGTGCGGGGAGCGACAGTATCTCCACCATCTGGCATACATTGCGGATATGGGCCGTGAACGTGGAGAGATTGGCGACGATGGATTGTTGATCGCCGATATCGGCCAGCACTTGATGGAAGACGGGCAGGATGGCACGGCGCGCGGGAATGTGCATACCCGCCTGAGCCATCAACGCGCACAGGCCGACCGTCTTCAATGCCACCGTCTTCCCACCGGCATTGGGACCGCTGATGACCATAGCGGTATGCTCGCCATCCAGATGCCGCGAGAGCGGCACGACGGGGCGA
>RFHM01000307.1 GCA_003696865.1 Acidobacteriota bacterium
AGGGTTGAGTAGACCGCGTCTCTTCTTCAAGGCACCACGCCTTGCCTTTGGTCCGTTCCCCCGCTGACCGGATAAAAGGACGGGAAAAAGCATTGCGGCGAAGCGAGCCATCGAAGAGTCCCCGTGATCACCCCGGCCTCGGTCCGGTTCACCGGGCCACAACTCGCCCAAGCCAACGTTTCACATGGACATGTGCTCTTCGGCTTCGTTTACAGCGTGACCGGTGGAGGGGGCCCTCGTCTCCCACTCCGCTCCTCGGCCAGAACGTCCCCGCTCGACCAACCGTCGCAGTGGACCCTCAGCTCCGGCGAGCCATGAGCTCGACGCCGAGCGCAGAGCAGCGCACCCTCTCATCCTCGCTGACGAACGGCTCCGGGGTGAAAGCGACCGTCACGCTCTACAGGCCCTCTCGCTTTCGCTCCGGGCTGATGGAGATTTCCTCGATATCCTCCTCGAACGTAGGCCCCTCGGTGAACAGATAGTAGCCAATCCCCACCAAGACCAGGATGATCAACGTGATGATCACGGCGATATACCAGGGCAGGCCATAGGGAATGAGAAAGTAGAATGGGGCCACCAGGACAACGCCCAGGGCGATGACCAAAACGGTACGCGCCACTGGATCATCCTCAATGGGGCTACGGACGCGCTCGCCACTCAAGGCGCCCAACGCCGTCACCAACATTCCCCCGGCCACGGTCACGATGAACGAACCCCAAGCGCCCTTTTGCGCATAGCCCACCAGGAAAATATTATCCGGGAGATTGAACACAGCGAAGACGAACGAACAAACGGCGAAACCCAGAATGGCAACGGCGATGGGCACGCCCAATGCCAGGCGCTCTTGCATGAATCCCACAATGAGCCCACCAATGAAAAACGTCCCCAGTGAAATGGCCAAGAACAGATTGTTGAATTGGATCCCGGCGATGAGGGGTTCGGTTTGAGCCTGAGCGATGGCCTGGGCATAGATCTTCACCAGGATCGAGAGAACCAACTGCAGGCCCAAGATGACCCCTGTCCCCGTCAGCACGGCCTTGACGCTACTCTTCATATGCTCCCTCCTTGGTTCATTGCCTCCCTGAGAACAGGCGCTGAAACCGGTTCGGTCCGAGCCCGGAAAGCATCGCTTCGCTGTCGGAGATTCGCTCTGGAGATGAACGACGAAAACTTCAGAGCTGAATCTTGTCAATCAAGCCCTTCACGGCTTGAGCCGATCTCTGCAGGGCAGCTCGCTCCTCCAACGTCAGTCCGATCTCCAGAATCTGTTCGATGCCGCGCGCCCCCAGTTTAACGGGAACGCCGATGAACACGCCGTGGATGCCATACTCGCCTTCCAGATAGGCGGCGCAGGGAAGGATTTTCTTTTTGTCTTTGATGATCGCCTCGACCATCTCCACCACGGCCGCCGAGGGCGCGTAATAGGCCGAGCCAGCTTTCAGCAGCCTCACGATCTCCGCCCCGCCATCGCGCGTTCGTTGGACGATGGCCTCGATCTTGTCCTCGGGCAACATGTCACTGAGCGGAATGCCCGCCACCGTGGCATAACGAGTCAACGGCACCATTTGATCGCCATGACTCCCTAAGACGAGAGCCGAGACATTCTCCACCGACACGTTCAACTCCTCGGCGATGAACGATCGCATGCGAGCCGTGTCGAGAATCCCCGCCATTCCCACGACGCGATGCTTGGGAAAACCAGAAACCTTATAGGCGACATAGGTCATGGCATCTAATGGATTAGAGACAACAATGATAATGGCGTTGGGGGAATATTTGACAATCTGTTGGGTCACGTTCTGGACGATTCCGGTATTGGTATTCAAAAGATCATCGCGGCTCATCCCGGGTTTGCGGGGCACTCCGGCAGTGATCACCGCGATATCCGAATTGGCCGTTTCCTGATAGCCGTTGGTTCCAATGAGTCGCACGTCCTTCCCAACCACGGGTAGGGATTCGGCCAGATCGAGCGCTTTACCCTGGGGCAATCCTTCGACGATGTCGACCAGTACGACATCCCCCAATTCCATATCAGCAATACGATGGGCCGTCGTGGCTCCCACGTGCCCGGCTCCAACAACGGTGATCTTCTTTCGACTCATCCGCAACCTCCTTTCATCGAAATAGTGATCCGATAAACGTAACGGGAGGCAACGTCTTCCTCTCACTCTGACGAGGAAGCTAACTTCTCCCGAAGCAATTGATTGACCAGTTGAGGATTGGCCTTCCCTTGAGTCGCCTTCATGACCTGTCCGACGAAGAATCCGAGGAGGCCAACCTTACCGCCCCGATAGGCACTGACCTTATCCGGATGGGCCCCTAAAATCTCATCAATGATCGGCTCCAGTTGTGCCGGATCGGAGAGCTGCACGAGTCCCTTCTCCTTCACCACCTCCTCGGCCGTTTTGCCCGTTTGGAACATCTCCTGAATGACCGTCTTGGCAATCTTCCCGCTGATGGTTCCCTCATCGATGAGCTTGATCAGGCCCGCGAGATGAGGAGGGGCGATGGGACAGGCAGAAATGTCCGCACCGGCGCTCCTGAGCAAGTACATCAACTCGCTCAATATCCAGTTGGCTGCTGCACGGGCTTCGACGCCCTGAGCCACGACGGCTTCATAATAATCGGCCATGGCACGCGTGGCAGTGAGCGTCGTCGCATCTTCGAATGAAAGTCCATACTGCTCGACGAACCTCTGCCGACGCGGGCCGGGCAGTTCCGGCAACTCCCGCCTGACTTCCTCGATCCACTCCGGCGTGAGAATGAGCG
>RFHM01000308.1 GCA_003696865.1 Acidobacteriota bacterium
GATCGGGACTTGGGAAAGGCGGAAGCCCTGCGCCAGGCTGCATCTCGGGCCTACCGCATGGCCGGCATTGCCCATCCCGCGCGTGAGATCGATGTGGCTGAAATCTCGGCCCGCTATGCCTACGAGGAGTTGATGGCCATGGAGGCGCTCGGATTGAGCGAAGCCCCTCAAGATACGCTGGCTCGCAGAGAGTGTGAGATCGGCGGACAATTGCCCATCAATCCTTCCGGGGGGCCACTCTGTGGTAATCCGGTCACCGTGAGTGGCTTGGTGCGCGTTGTGGAAGCGTATCTTCAATTGACTGATCAGGCTGGAGCGCATCAGGTTCACGGAGCACGAACGGCCCTGGCTCATGGAGCGGGCGGAATTTGTGGACAGAATCAAAGTGTTGTCATTTTGCGACGCGAGTGAAGGATATGCCGAGACGAGTTGCCATCGTTTCTACGGGACAAACGAAACATCGGGCGAAGCGCCTCGATGTGAACATCCGCGAGCTCATCACCGAAGCGGTCACCAGGGCATTAGAAGACGCGGATATGAGCATGAAGGACATTGATGCCGTGATGATCGGCAATATGGAGCCATTCGAAGGATTCTTATTCCCCGAACTCTGGGCCGTTGAAGGATGGGGGGGGTACTTGAAGCCGTCAGTGAAATTCAATACCGGAGGCACGGTGGGGACCACGACGGCCATCGCAGCCTATTACTATGTGGCGAGCGGTATCTACGATGTCGTACTGGCCATCGGCTTTGAAAAGCAGTCGGAGGGACACACCCAGACGGCGATCACCACCGTGGGAGATCCCATTTGGGAACGAGCGATCATGGCCGGTGCCGTCGGTAACTTTGCCGTTATGGCCAGCACATACATACATGAAAGTGGGGTGACCGAGGAACAAGCAGCTAAAGTCGCCGTTAAAGCCCGGCGTAATGCGTGTAACAATGAGTATGCCCACCTGCAGATGCCCGATATCACCGTCGAGGATGTGTTGAAGTCTCGCATGTTAGCCTATCCGGTCAAGTTGCTTGATATGTGTCCGCAATCGGATGGAGCTTGCGCCGTCATCTTCGCCGAAGAGTCACGAGCCAAGAAGTTGGCCGTTCACCCGGCATGGATCAAGGCCGTAGCCACGGCCCACGAACAGCAGTACATGGGGGATAGTCCGAAGCGGCTTGCGGTCATGCGGAGTCAAATCGCTGCGTCACGGCGGGCTTATGCTTACGCGGGAATCACCAATCCGCGCAAGGAGCTCGACGTAGCTGAAATTTATGAGGTGGCTTCGTTCGCCGAACTGGCGATGTATGAGAATCTGGGATTTTGCGAGCGGGGCGAGGGCGGGAAACTCATCGATGCAGGGGTGACTGAGATGACAGGGGAATTACCAGTGAATCCTTCTGGGGGGGTACTGTCTACGAATCCCATTGGTGCCACGGCGCTCATTCGGGTGGCTGAGGCCGCCCTGCAGGTTATGGGTAAGGCGGGGAAGCATCAGATAGATGGCGTCCGGACGGCCCTAGCTACAGGATATGGTGGGAATGCCTGGACCGATGTGATGATTTTGAGTCGAGACCTATGACCAAAAAGGACGACGAGACACAGCGAGTTCAATATCTCTTGGATATTGAATATCACTACGCCGCTGGTGAGTTGGCGACTCGATTCTTCACCGAATTGAAAGAGGCAGGGCGTATCATGGGTATGCGCTGTCCCGAGTGTCAACGCGTGTATCTGCCGCCCCGCCCGGTCTGTGGGATCTGTTTTCGAGAATTAGAGGATTGGGTTCCCGTGAGCGATGAGGGTGTCATTGTCGGCTGCACTGTGGTTCATCTCCCCTTCATTGATCCTATGACGGGTGAGCAGCGGCCTGTACCCTATGGATTTGCCATTATCCGGCTCGATGGAGCATCGACCAGTATTTATCACTTCGTGGATGAAACGGACGAAAAGAAACTGCGCGTGGGACAACGTGTTAAAGCCGTCTTTCGTGAGCAGCGTACAGGCTCGTTGCATCACGACATTAAATACTTTCGCCTCGTAGGGGAATGAAATGGAAGAATGGGTGGTGCATCAGAGGATTAAAATTCCCTTCATGTACACAGCCGGGCGAGCGTTGACTCGCTTCTTGGACGGGCTGGCCCGAGGTGAGATCTGGGCCACTCGCTGTGCCTCTTGTAGCCGGATTTATGTCCCTCCACTCAGTTTCTGTGGGCGTTGTTGGCGGGTCATCGACGAGTGGCGTCAATTGCCTCCGATGGGGGAATTGATGAGTTACACTCTCGTACGATACCCCTTGCCCGAACATCCGGATCGTTCACCACTCATCTTGGGATTGATTCAACTTGATGGTGCCGATACGAATCTGGTGCATTTCATCGGTGACGTTGCCCCCTCTGAGGTAGAGAGCGTCACCCGCGTTCGGGCAGTATGGCGCGATGAGCGTCCCGCGAGCATTTTTGCTATTTCTCATTTCGCTCCCATCACCTAGACATCCGGGAAGGGGTTCTTATGGATTTCAGTCTCAGCGAAGAACAGCAACAGATCCGGAAAGCCGTGCGCGAGTTCGCTCAGCGGGAGATTGCGCCTCATGTCATGGAGTACGATCAACAGGAGCGGTTTCCCATCGAACTCGTCAAAGAGGCGGCCAAACACGGCTACATGGGTGGCGTGGTCCCACCTGAGTATGGTGGCGCCGGTCTCGATTATCTGACCTACACGCTCATCATCGAGGAGATTTCGCGCGTATGCCAAATCATCGGCTGCGCGCTCTCATTTCCCAGTGGCTTGGCTGGTTCGGCGATTTTGCGGTATGGCACGGAGGAACAGAAACGGAAGTATCTTCGACCCCTGGCCCGCGGCGAGGCCTTCGCCGCCACCGGCGTGCCTGAACCCGGCTCGGGAACTGATGTCGCTGCAATGCGTACGACGGCTCGGCGAGATGGCAATGAATATGTCCTCAACGGGAGCAAAGCATGGATCAGCTTCCTCGATGTCGCCGATTGGGTATTGACGTTCGCCACGCTCGATCGTCGCCTCAAGCATAAGGGGATCTGTGCCTTCATCATCGAGCGGGATACGCCGGGTATGACGTTTCACCCTTACAAAAACAAGCTGGGATTCCGGCCGCTTTGTACAGGCGATATTGTATTCCAGGATTGCCGCGTGCCGGCCAAAAACCGAATTGGCGCCGAGGGCGAAGGATTCAAAGTCGCCATGTGTGCAGTAGAAAATGGTCGATTAGGTGTCGCCGCGCGTGCCGTGGGAATGGCTCAAGCATGCCTCGACGAAGCTGTCAAGTACGCTCGGGAACGAGTCGTTTTTGACCAGCCCATCGGCCGATTTCAGCTCATTCAATCAATGATCACCGACATGGTGACGGGGATCGAAAGTGCCCGGTTCCTCACCTATCGGCTCGCCTGGCTCAAAGATCAGGGGGTGGAGCGGGCGCGCCGAGAAGCGTCCATTGCCAAGATGGTGGCCACGGATGTCGCTCTCATGGCCGCCACCCATGCCGTGCAGATCTTTGGCGCTTATGGTTGTTCGCCCGAATACCCGGTCAGTCGGTATTATCGCGACGCCAAGGTCTTTCAGATCATTGAGGGAACTAATCAACTTCATCGCGCGCTGATTGCCGAATATACTCTCGGTTTTCGACAATAACCATATCCGGAGGTCATCGATGGCTAAATACGATGTCGTCATCATCGGCGCTGGAGCTGCTGGATTGACCGCCGGCGCTTTGCTGGCGAAGTTGGGCAAGAAAGTGTTGGTTGTTGATCGCGACGAGTACCTGGGGGGGCGGGCTATGGCCATCCCTCACGAAGGGTATCGACTCAATCTGGGAGGGCACCTGCTGGAGGATAGCGGTTCTGGAATCACGAAAGTCTTCGAGTTTTTGGGCAAGAAGTTGGAGCATGGAACGGTCAATCAAGGACTCCCCTTTTGGGATAACCAATTGGGAAAGTGGCGCCCTATTCAGGAGCGCTATCAGGTCGATAAGGGAGAGTTGAAGAAGGTCATCACTATCCTTTGTGATACGGAGTTCGGTCAGCTCGATCAGTGGGATCATGCACCACTGCGTCATTGGTTGTTGCAGCACACGCAGAGCGAGGGCGTCATCGAGCTGTTCGAATACGTGGCCATGGCTGAATGCCTGACCGAACACTGGTACGATCACTCGGCCAGCGATAATCTCTATGTCCGCAAGATGCATTATCAGGAGAAGAGAACGGCCGGCTATTCGTTTTGGCCCGTGGGTGGTTGGGATGGGCTCTTTCAGACGCTCGCCGATTCGGTCGTGGAGAACGGGTGCGAGGTTCGCCTCCGGACGCAAGCCCAACGAGTCATCATCGAGCGGGGCCGCGTCGTGGGTGTGGCGTTGGAGTCCGTTGACAAGGCCATTCCCACCGAGGCATTCAATTACGAGATCGTAGAGACGGAGTGCGTCATCTCTACCTTGCCGGTTTGGAACGTTCTCTCAGTAGTGCGCGAGCAAGATCTGCCCGATTGGTATGTGGCGCAGATCAAGACGCTCGCACAGGATCACTTCAAGGTATGCTGGCTTGGGTTTTATGTGGCCACGCACGAGCCGATCTATACGGGAACGCATCTCACAGAATTGGCCGTCTGGTTTGAAGCCCCTCATAGTAGGCTACCAGGTTGGGCGTTCTTGACCTCGGGCGTGGATCCCTCGACGGCGCCCGAGGGTTGCCATCTGTTCAATTGTGGATTTGCCTTCCAAGGGCTTCGCCCCCGTGAGTGGATCGAGCAGAAGTTCGAGGAAGCGGAGAGAGACCTGGCCGTGATGTATCCGAAGACCTTCACGCCGAAGAATATTATTTGGAAGCGGCGTCATCTCGTGGGCCATCCACCATTCGGCGTGATTCAGAAGCCGTGCCTCGTCGGGCGATACCGACCCGACTATGTGGTCCCTAACGTTGATGGGCTGTTGATGGCCTCCGAGACATTCCGCTCGCGGGGCATTGGCGTTGATCGGGCAGCTCGGGCCGCCTTGACATGTGTGGAACAAGTCATTGGTCATCGTCTTCCGGAATTCAAAGATTCATGGCATTATTGAGATGATCCCAGAACGCAAGAGCCTCATCATCGACGAACGCCAAGCCGCCGCCATGATCCGCGATGGCATGACCATCGCCATTGGCGGATTCATCAATTCCAGTCATCCCATGGCCATCGTTCGCCAGATCATCAGGCGAGGCGTGAAAGACTTAACCGTCATTGGGCCGGCCTCGGGGGGCTTGGACCTTGATCTCCTCATCGGAGCCGGCTGCGTGAAGAAGCTCGTGACGGCATACATGGGGGGCGAACACTATTGTCCCATCGCCCCGCTCTTCCGCGTCGCTGCCGAGCGAGGGGAAATCCAAGTGTGGGAGTGTGACGAGGGAATGTACTATTGCGCATTGCGCGCGGCGGCTCAGGGTTTGCCGTTCACGCCCTGGAAAGCCGGTATTGGAACATCCTTTCCCCAAGTCAATCCCGATCTGAAAGTGTTCACCGATCCCATTAACGGGGAACCATTGTTAGCCGTCCCTGCCATCAAGCCCGAAATAGCGCTCATTTATGCCGCCCACGCTGATCCCTATGGTAATGTTCAGCATATTGGCACCGGGTTCGGCGATCGGGCCCTGTGGCGGGCGGCCGGGAAAACGATCGTTCAAGTAGAAAAGATTATCCCTAATGAAGAAATCCGGAAAAACCCGTTGGCCACATCGATTTATGGAGCCGATGCCATTGTCCGGGCTCCTTATGGTTCCCATCCATTCGCGGCCCCCGGCTATTATATTGAAGACGAAGAGCATATTCGTGAGTATGTAGCGGCGGCGAACGCCTACGCCAAAAAAGGAGATCGTCGTCCGTTCGAGGCGTATCTCCATAAGTATATTATGGAACCAGAGACGCACGCCGACTACCTCGACGTCGTCGGCATCAAGCGGCTCATTAGTCTTCACGAGTATTGATCGAGGATATGACGAAAGAATATGCCACCGATTTCACGACCAAAGAGTTACTAGCCTCATTCATCGCTCATCAAGTGCGTGATGGAGAACGTGTGGCTGTAGGTGCGGGCCTCCACGTGCCACGAGCTGGCATCCTACTGGCCCATTTACTCTACTGCCCCAACGTCAGATTGTATGTGGTGATGACATTCACCAATCTCATTAAAGAACCCAAGATGGAACCGTTTTATACGGTAACCGATTTTCGTCCGGCCAAGTGGGCAGAGGCCTATGTCCTCCACGATGATTTCCAGGAGAACCCTCGCTTGGTGTCGGATATGTTCGTAGTGGGCGCGTTGCAAATCGACAAATACGGGAACTCCAATCTCATTGGCGTAGGAAAGGATTATCGGCGACTCGATTTCCGCGGACCGGGGGCTGTCGGGACCCTTTCCATGGCCCACTACGTGGATCGCTACTATCTGTATGTTCAATCTCATGATCGGCGTATTTTCGTTGAGCAATGCGATTTCATCTCAACAATCGGTTGGGGGGAAGGGGGGGCTGATGGTCGTCGAAAGTTAGGTATTCCGGGCAATGGTCCCGTCTATTGCATCACGCCGCTCTGCATTATGGATTTCGAGCCGATCTCCAAGAGAATGCGGCTCAAGTCTGTTCATCCTGGGGTGACCGTTGATCAGGTGGTGGAAAATACGGGATTTGAACTCATTGTTCCGGAATCGGTCCCTGAGACCGAGCCGCCGACGATTCGCGAGATCCGCACGCTGCGGGAGCGGATCGACGTTGAGGGAATGTTGAGGCGCTCATGAATATGAAGCTCCTGGAACCCATCGAGGTGGGTGGTCTACATGTTAAGAATCGCATCGTGATGCCGCCCATGGGCATGGGGTACGCCCATGAAGATGGAACGGTCTCGGACCGGGTCATCAATTATTATGTGCGGCGCGCCCAGAGCGGCGTGGGAATGATCGTGGTGGAAAACTGTATCGTTGATCCCAATGTCCTCGGTGTGGGGCCTGAATTACGAATTCACGATGATCACTATATCGAGGGGTTGGCCAGGCTGGCGCGAGAGATCAAGAAGTATGGGGTAGTGGTTGGTATTCAACTCAATCACATGGGACGCCAGACGACATTAGGTACGCCCGTGGCGCCATCTCCCATTCCTGTTTCGCCCAAGGGACCGATCCCTAAGGTGTTGAGTGTGGACGAGATTCGGGATGTAGTGCGGGAGTTCGTGGCGGGTGCCCGGCGCGCTCGAGAGGCTGGCTTTGATTTTGTTGAAATTCATGGTGCTCATGGATATTTAGTGTGCGAATTTATGTCACCGATCTCAAATCAACGGGAGGACGAGTATGGGGGCTCGTTGGGAAATCGCATGAGGTTTCCGCTGGAAATCATCCATGGCATTCGAGAGACCATCGGTGAGGATTTTCCCATTCAGTTCAGATTGTCCGGGAGTGAATATGTACCGGGTGGATTGACATTGGATGATTCTGTGGAGATCGCTCGCATTTTAGAAAGGGCAGGTGTGACTTCGCTCAGCGTGTCCGCGGGCAATTGGCAAACCCTGCACTATATCATGGCTCCGATGTTCATGCCCAAAGGGTATCTGGCTGATGATGCGGCCAGAATCAAGTCAGCGGTCAATATCCCTGTCATTGCGGTGGGACGGCTGAATGATGTAGAGGTGGCCGAACGCGTTTTACGTGAAGGAAAGGCCGATATGATTGCCGTGGGGCGTGGTTTAATTGCCGATCCGGAGTGGGCTCAAAAAGTAAGAGAGAATCGAATCAAAGACATCAGACCATGTATAGCTTGTAATTACTGTGCGGATTTCGTGTCCAGGGCGTTAGAGGCCAAGTGTACCGTCAATGCAGAATTGGGTGAGGAGTTCACCTTCGAGATCCTGCCCGCGCTCAAGCGAAAACGCGTTGTCATTGTTGGAGGAGGACCGGCGGGCTTGGAGACGGCATGGGTGGCGGCCCATCGAGGCCATGAAGTATTGCTGTTCGAAAAAGATAATCGACTGGGGGGGAAGCTTCATGTTTCCGCGGCAGCTCCTTCCAAGAAAGAGATCCATCGATTTACCGAGTATTTACTCCATCAAATTGCGAAATATCACATCAGAGTGGAGATGGGCGTGAATCTCACCCAGGACGAACTTTTAGGGCTCGAGCCAGACGTCGTCGTCTTGGCGACGGGGAGTGTCCCGGTTGTCCCACCCATTCCGGGCCACGATCAGCCTCATGTGAGTATTGCCGAAGATATTCTCCTCCGACGGGCAACGGTGGGTCGCCGGGTCGTAGTGGTTGGCGGTGGGGGTACGGGATGTGATGTGGCCGAGCAATTGATTCATGATGGGCATCAGGTTACAATCATTGAGCTCCTCTCCCATATTGGGAGAGGAATTGAGGCGATTACCCGTCGATGGTTGTATTATGAATTCCGAAAGGCGGGAGTGAATATTTTGACCAGGCATAAGGTGATGCGCGTGAAGGAAGCCGCTGTGGTCGCCACTGACGAACACGGACACGAGCGGCACATTCACTGTGATTCTGTCGTGCTCGCCATGGGATATCGTCCGAGTGATGATCTGGCGTTTTGTGAGGAGGAGAC
>RFHM01000039.1 GCA_003696865.1 Acidobacteriota bacterium
CGATCTGACTCCATCCGGGACGCATGCGGTCATTGGCCCTACGGGATTAAAGTTGCCCGGTCGCGTCCCGGGTTCCTGTAGCTCATCCAGTCACTGCACCTCGAGAGGCCGAGGAGACCAGCCGAGCATACTTGGCCATGACGCCCGTCGTATACCGTGGAGGCGGAGGAGACCACCGATCCAACCGGGCTTTCAGTTCTTCCTCGGAGAGCTCGACGTCGAGCCGGCGCTGTGGGATGTCGAAGACGATGACGTCCCCATCGCGAAGTGCGGCGATTGGTCCTCCGACGGCCGCCTCGGGGGCCACATGACCGGCCATCAGCCCATGGGTTGCACCGGAAAATCGCCCGTCGGTGAGGAGAGCGACCGATGGACCGAGTCCGGCACCCTGAATCGCCCCGGTCACAGCCAACATCTCGCGCATCCCCGGTCCCCCCTTCGGTCCCTCGTAACGGATGACCACGACATCGCCCGGTTTCACATCCCCTCGTTGGACGGCGGCGAAGGCATCCTCTTCACAATCGAACACCCGGGCCGGACCTCGATGGTACTGTTTCTCCTTGCCGGCGATCTTCAGCACGCTCCCTTCGGGAGCCAAGTTCCCTTTCAATATGACCAGCCCGCCGCTGGGCGAGAGAGGATCAGAAAGCGGTCGAATGACCGTCTGTCCCGGCGTCTCCTCTACGGCCCGCGCCTCCTCACCGATGGTCCGGCCGGTCACCGTCATCGCCCGTTCGTTGAGGAGCCCTGCCTCTAACAATCGTCGAGCAATGACTCCCACTCCCCCGGCCCGATAGACATCGTGGGCCACATAGCGTCCCCAGGGCTTGAGGTCGGCCAGTAGCGGCGTACGAGAGCTGATCGTATCGAAATCGTCAATGCTCAACTCCACGCCCGCTTCGTGAGCCACGGCCAGCAAGTGCAATACGGCATTGGTCGAACCGCCGGTGGCCGCTACAGCAGCAATGGCGTTCTCGATCGCCGGTCGGGTGAGAATCTGATGGGGTCGGATGTCGCGGCGCAACAGTTCCATCACCAGTCGTCCACACTGGAAGGCGACCTCTTCCTTGCGCGGATCGGTCGCCGGGACCATGGCGCTCCCCAGGGGAGAAATGCCCATCATCTCGAATGCGGTGGCCATGGTGTTGGCCGTGAACTGGCCACCACAAGCGCCCGCTCCCGGGCAGGCCGCGCTCTCCAATTGCTGCAACTCGCTCTCGGTCATCTGACCGGCAGCACAGGCGCCTACGGCTTCGAACACATCTTGAATGGTCACATCCCGCCCCTGGAACCGTCCGGGGAGAATCGATCCCCCATAGAGCATCAGCCCAGGTATATCTAATCGGGCCAATGCCATCACCGAACCGGGGATGGTTTTGTCACACCCGGAAATAGTCACCAGAGCATCGAACAGATGACCTCGGGCCACCAGCTCGATGGAATCGGCGACCACCTCTCGACTGACGAGCGAGGCTTTCATGCCTTCGGTGCCCATAGCCACTCCATCAGCAATGGAGATGGTGTTGTACTCGATGGGCGTCCCACCGGCGGCGCGCACGCCTTCCTTGACCTTCTCGGCCAGCCGCCGATGATGATAGTTACACGGCATCACCTCAATCCAGCAATGGGCCACGCCCACCAGCGGGCGCGCCAGATCCTCATCGGTGAATCCGATGGCTTTGAGCATCGCCCGCGCCGGAGCTCGGCTGGGCCCTTCGGTGAGCACATGACTACGATGTTTGAGGTTCATATCTTTCCCCACGTTCGGCCCTCCCTCCCGCGAACTCCGAATCTCGCTCACGGGAATTCAAGCCATCTTCGAGATCCAACGTCCTCCCGCCGCTGGCTCTCTTGGCGAATCGACATTCTCTGGAGGACACGACCTGTAGCCACTGAGGGGCTCCAGAATCACCAACGAAGAGCCTCATCAGGATGTGCGACCAGGGGGTCAATCTCCCGACCCCGGAGAGGCCACCGCCGTTCCTTTCGTCGATGTCTCCTTCTGTTCCGACGATCGACCCTCTTTGAGCCATCCCATCATCTTCCGCAACCGCCGTCCCACTTCCTCGATGGGGTGCTCTGCCTCTTGCCGCCGATAAGCATTGAAGCTCGGTCGCCCGGCTTGATTCTCCAGAATCCACTCGCGAGCGAACGTTCCGTCCTGGATGTCCTTGAGCAGTTTCTGCATCTTGGCCTTCACCTGCTCGTCGATCACCCGTGGACCGCGCGAATAATCGCCGTACTCGGCAGTATCGCTGATCGAATAGCGCATATAACTCAACCCGCCCTCATAGATCAAGTCGACGATCAGCTTGAGTTCGTGCAGGCACTCGAAGTAGGCGACTTCCGGTTGATAACCGGCGTCGACCAGCGTCTCGAATCCGGCCTTGATGAGCGCCGACACCCCCCCGCAAAGGACGGCTTGCTCGCCAAAGAGATCGCTCTCGGTCTCCTCCCGGAAGGTGGTCTCGATGACTCCCGCTCGCGTACATCCAATGCCCCGGGCATAGGCCAGAGCAGTTGCTTTGGCTTGACCGCTGGCATCCTGGTGGACGGCCAGCAAAGCGGGCACGCCGACTCCCTCGACGAACAGTTCTCGCATGCGATGACCCGGCGCCTTGGGCGCAATCATAGAGACATCCACATCCGAAGGGGGAACGATCTGGTTGTAGTGAATGTTGAATCCATGGGCGAACATCAACGTCTTGCCCGATGCGAGGTGATCCTTGATGCTCGTCTCATAAACCTGACGCTGCACCGGGTCGGGCACCAGCATCATGATCACCTGTGCTCGTGCCGCCGCCTCGTTCACCGGAGCCACGGTCAATCCTTCGGCTTCCGCTTTCGACCATGACGTGCTTCCCGGATACAGTCCCACGATGACCTGAACGCCGCTGTCACGAAGGTTCAGCGCGTGAGCGTGCCCCTGACTCCCATAGCCGATGATGGCCACGGTCATGTTGTGAAGCTGTGAAAGATCCGCATCGTTGTCATAGTAGACGTGAGCCATGATATTTTCCTCCTACTACTATGCTTCTCACCTGCTGGCCTGGACATCCCCCCGGGCGATGGGCGCTGAGCAGTAACGCCCCGCCGAGAGCCGTAGACCAGTCACTTCGACCTACCCGTCGCCGTCACCCGATGAGGGCTGGTGAGACCCCGAGACATCGCTACGGCGCCAGTGCGCGCGACTTCCTCGATCGTGTATTTCCGGAAAAGATCGATGAACGCTTCGATCTTCTCCGTATCCCCGGTGGCCTCGAAGATATAGGAGTCCGATCCCACATCGATGACGCGCGCCCGGAAGAGTTCGGCCTCTTTGAGTATCTCCATCCGCTGCGCCGGATCGACGCGCACTTTGAGCAACACCAATTCCCGTTCCACCATCTTGCCACCGGAGAGATTGGCCACGCTGATGACGTCGATCATCTTGTCCAATAACTTGAGCAGATGTTCCACTATCCGAGGTTCGAGATCGACGACCATGGTGATATGCGACAGCGTAGGATCGTCCGTCTTGGCTACACTCAGGCTCTCGATATTGTAGCCTCGAGCGCTGAACAATCCCGCGATCCGCGCCAACACTCCGGATTTGTTTTCCACCAGCAAGGACAGCGTCTGATTCATCCCACCATTACGTCAGCTGGAAGGTTTTCGGCGACTTGTACTGACCCTCGATCATCTCCTTGATGGATGCTCCCGGCGGAACCATGGGATAGACGTTCTCTTCGGGAGCCACATGGACGTCCAACACCACCGGGCCGGGGATAGAGAACGCCTCTTCGATCGTATCGGCCAGGGCGGCCGGCCGGGTGACGCGATAGCCGACGATGCCAAACGCCTCGGCGAGCCGCGCGAAATCGGGCGAGAGACTCAAATCGACGGCCGAATAGCGACCATTGAAGAAGATCTGCTGCCACTGACGCACCATGCCCAGATAGGCATTATTCACGATGACCACCTTGACGGGCAGCCGATGTTCCGCCACCGTCGCCAATTCTTGCATGGTCATCTGGAAGCCGCCATCTCCGACGATGGCCACCACCAGTTGATCGGGTCGAGCCATCTGCGCCCCAATGGCCGCCGGAAACCCAAATCCCATGGTCCCCAGACCGCTGGACGACAGCCAGGTTCGCGGCCGCTTGAAGCGATAAAACTGCGCCGCCCACATCTGATGCTGGCCGACATCCACGCTGATGATGGCATCGCCGCGCGTGGCTCGTGAGATCTCCTCGATCAATCGTTGTGGTTTGATGACCTCCTCATCATCGTCATAACAGAGAGGATGCTCCCGCTTCCACCGCTCAATCTGTGTGATCCACGCCCGACGCTCGTCGTGCCATTCGGGCGGCATCTTGGCGCGCATCTCGATCAGATAGGGCTTCAACTGCTGAAGCACGGCCTTGGCATCACCGAGGATAGGGAGATCAACCGGGACATTCTTATTGATCTCCGAGGGATCGATCTCCACGTGAATCTTCTTCGCCTCGGCAGCGAATTCTTCCAGTTTGCCGGTCACGCGATCATCGAATCGAACGCCAATGGCGAAGAGCAAATCGGCGTGGGAAATCGCCGTGTTGGCATACCAGGTACCGTGCATGCCCAACATACCCAGTGAGAGGCGATGAACGGTGGGGAAACCGCCGATGCCCATCAGCGTCGTCGTCACCGGGATCTCAGCCAGTTCGGCGACCTCCAGCAACTCAGCCGAGGCTCCCGACGTGATGACGCCGCCCCCGGCATACACTACCGGCCGCTTGGCCTCCATGAGGGCCCGCGCCGCGGCTTCGATCTGGCGCCGATCAGCCTCCACGACCGGTCGATATCCTCGGAGCGAAACGGTCTCCGGATACGAGAATTCCGCTTCGGAGAGCAAAAGATCTTTGGGCATATCCACAAGGACCGGACCGGGGCGACCCGTCGACGCGATGTAAAATGCTTCCTTGATGACTCGCGGGAGGTCCTCAGTCCGTCGCACCAGATAGTTATGCTTGGTGCACGGCCGCGTAATACCAACGATGTCGGCTTCCTGAAAAGCATCGTTCCCGATGAGGTGGGTAGGAACGTTGCCGGTAAAGACGACCAGCGGTACCGAATCCATATGAGCAGTGACGATTCCGGTAACCAGATTGGTCGCCCCGGGACCCGAGGTGGCCAGGCACACTCCCACTTTCCCCGAGGCTCGCGCATACCCATCGGCCGCGTGAGCCGCGGCTTGCTCGTGACGCATCAGAACGTGCTTGATAGGTGCATCATAGAGCTCGTCGTAGATCGAGAGCACCACACCACCGGGAATCCCGAAGATCACCTCCACATTTTCTCTCAACAAACACTCGACGAAAATCCGTGCCCCTTTCATGCTCATGTCGCTGTCTCCCATCGGCGAATTCCCGCCCTCCCACACGCCCCATAATGAAAAAGGCCATTCTCCGGTTCAGCGGATCATGGCCTTTTTCGCCCTACTCTTCCTGGCAACCGGCCATCATCCGCTGCCCCTGATGGCGAGACGAATTACACGTACACTCTCACCTAGGACAATCCAACAGAGGCGGTGTGCAGATAGATGTGAATCTATCAACGAAGCAGATCGGGACCAGACGACGCCCCACCGGCATTGCTGCATCCTGCGCGTCATCTGTTCTCTTTGTGCTCTTTCTCTCAACACTTGAAATCAGAAGTCTATCAATTTCCTCCGAATTTGTAAAATTGATTGTTTTTTAGATGGGATTAATTCTATTTATAACTCGCCTGGCGTCCGATGCTGAGGATCAGCGGTTGAGGAGGAGGCTGGCGGTGTGGAGTCAATGGATGAGTCGAATATCGCCACTCACCGTTTTGATGTGGATAGTCGGTGGACCACCTTGACCGATGGACCCATGAGCTGATTTGCTGCCGAAGCCGCGTTTGAGCAGCAAGTGGACATCACCGCTGACATCGATATCCCCCGTTGTGGTGGAGAGATTCACATTGGCATTGAAGGGGCCGAGGAAGCGAATGACGATGTCGCCGCTCACGGATTCCAACGTCGTATCCCGCTCGTCAGCGTTCTCCAGAAGTTCTGTCCGGACATCGCCGCTGACCGTCTGGACCTTGACCGGACCTCGGATGTGCCCGAGTACCACATCACCGCTCACCGTCCGAACGGAGACGTTCCCTTCGACGCCTTCGATATGCACATCGCCTCGAACGACGCTGATCTGATCGATATTGACCCGGCGAGGCAATTTAATCTCCTGATAATCGATATGTGCCCGGGTGCCGGAAGGACGTCGCGTTCGAATGATGACCGTGTTCGGAGTAGATGTATCGACCTCCAGGGTGACCTGCGCTTTCTCATCGGCAGAGCCCAGGTGTTTCTTAGCCTTGATGGAAATGAGATCTTCATCCCACGTCGAAATCTTAACATCGCCGATGTCGGCAAACAGGGCGAATGTCCCACCGGGGGCGAGTGGAATCGTCCGAGTGATCACATCTGCGGAGGTTTCCTGCAGGCCGCCAATAGTAATCTTCTTGCCATCTTTGATGATTTCGATCCCCTCGGCGCCCTCGGTAATCCGAATGCCCTTCAGTTGGCTCGCTCCTTGATACAACCCATATCCGATGAGGCCGAAGGCGAGCAGAAGGCAACCGAGCACACACCCCAGCACCCAAGGCCAGCGGCGTTTTCGCGATGGTTCGGCGTACGCCTCCATGGGAGACGACTCGGGAGGCACATAAGCGGATTGCGTGGAGCCGGCAGGTCGGCGGCACGTGGGGGTGGATGCGGGGAATGGTCGGGTTTCGGGTTCTTCCAGAGACAGTGCCCCCGTAGCCGTGCCGCAGAAGCGGCAGAACCGCATTCCGGGCAAGATCTCGGCACCGCATTGTTGGCAGTGATCGGTCATATGTTGATGTCCTATCGGTGGTTGTTGCCCTTCATCGTGCCATCCATTGTCCGTTCACTTGTCTAATACGCTTTCTGCCAACAGATGTTTCTGAATTTTCCCCGTGGCCGTCTTGGGGAAGGCTTCGACGAAGAATACCTTGCGGGGGCACTTGAAATCGGCCAGGTGCTCCCGGCAATAGGCGATGACATCCTCTTCGGTCCACGTCTCGCCCTCTTTCAAGATGAGACAGCAGGCCACCTCTTCGCCCCAGATCTCATCGGGCACTCCGATGACAGCGGCCTCTTTGACCTTGGGATGACGGTAGAGGACCTCTTCGATTTCCTTGGGATAGATATTGACGCCGCCGCGGATGATCATCTCCTTCTTCCGCCCCACGAGATAGAGGAACCCGTCTTCATCTCGATAACCCAAGTCTCCCGTATGGAGCCATCCCCCTCGCAAGGCCTCAGCCGTGGCGGCGGGATTCTTGTAATAACCTTTCATCACGTTTCGCCCCCGGATGAGGACCTCTCCCACGCGACCGGGAGGAAGCTCTCGATCGTGATCGTCCACGATCTTGATCTCCTGACCAGGAAGGGGCACGCCCACCGAACCGATTTTTCGTCCTCCTTCAATAGGATTGAGCGTGCTGGCACAGGTTCCTTCAGACAGCCCGTACCCTTCGATGATCGTGGTGTTGAACTTCTCTTCAAACCGAGTGAGAACCTCCACCGGCATCGGCGCCGCCCCACAAATGCACATGCGCAGGCTCCCGAGGTCATGTTGCTCGGCCTCGGGGGCGTGGAGCAAGATCGAGTATACGGTAGGTACGCCGCTGAATGTCGTCGCTCGATAGCGGGCGATGTTGTGGAAAAAGGTCTTCGGCGAAAACCCTTCGGTCAGAATGAGGCTGCCGCCCGCCTGCATCGGCATGAGAATGGTCACCACCTGACCATTGACGTGGAACAACGGCAGGATACACATGGCCCGTTCGTCCGGTCCCATCTTGGAGATCATCACGCCTTGCTCGCTGTTGACGTAATAGTTCTCGTGCGTCAACACCACTCCTTTGGGCTTCCCCGTCGTCCCTGACGTGTAGATGATGCTCATCTCATCTTGCGGGAGTACCTCCTCAGGGGGCTCAGACGCCGGGGCATCGAGAAGCTGCGAGAACGGGATCGCCCCTTGGCGCTCCGACTCGCCGACGACGACCACGTGCTGTATCTTCGGACAGGCCGGCCTGATGGCGTGAACTAACGGGAGGAAAACTTCCTCGGCCACGATGACGGTGGCATCGGAGTTCTCCACGATGAACTGTACCTCTTCCGCTTTCAGGCGAATGTTGATCGGGACGAGGACGGCGCCCACTTTGGGGACGCCCAAAAATACATAGACGAACTCCGGTCGATTGGAGAGCAAGAGACACACCTTATCCCCTTTTCTGATGCCCAGTCGAGTCAAGCCATTGGCCAATCGATCCGTGATGTCGTTCAATTGACGGTAGGTGACTTCCAAATCATGAAAATAGAGAAAGACCTTATCCGGTCGATGCCCAGCTTGTCGGCGAAGCAATGCCGGGATCGTCTCTGTGATGCCCTCCGATGACGCCATACCTTGCTTCTCTCCAGAGTGGCCTCCCCTCGCGAAGGGCGACGGTTTCGGCCGTCCCCCCCACCGCTGGTTGTCAACTCCCGTAGAGTTTCACATAGAGGATCCCATCGCGGTATTCCGTGCTCACGCGGGTGGGATCAATGCCGCAGGGGAATTCAACGATGCGTTCGAAACGGGAGTAGGCCATTTCCAGCGAATAGTAACTGAAGCCTTGCTGGAGACTCGTATCTCGGCGCACGCCGCTGATGTGCAACCGATTGTCACGAATGGCCAGGCGCACGTCTTCCTGACGGACGCCGGCCAATTCTATTTTCACCAACCATCCCTCGGGCGAGCGAAGAACATCGGCCCTCGGCTGCCAGGTCTGTTCTGCGGACCAGGCGTCCATAGAATGGGCGAGAAATCTCCATCGAGACTCTCTCATCATGTCCCTTCCTTACCCTAGACAACGGGTCATGATCACATGAAGCTCCTCACCGCTTCTTCCTCGTTGTTGAAGATATCGAACACCGAGAGCAGCTTGGTCAAGGTGAGAACATCCTGGACGCGATCGCTCAACTTCATGAGCTTCAACTGTCCTCCATGCCGCCGCACGGTGGTAAAACTGTACACCAGCGCACCAATGCCCGAGCTATCGATATAGTCCACCTTCTCCATGTTCAACAGAATCTTGTTCCGTCCGGCGTCCAGCAACCCTTTGATCGTTTCTCGTAACCGTGACTCCTCATCGCCAAGCCGAATGGATCCGTCAAGATCGAGAATGGTCACATCATCAATTGTCCGCTCTGTAATGGTCAACATAGTCTCTTCCTCCCATAAGCTCCTTATACAATGACCAGCATTTCATGAAATCAATAGTACACCACGGATCGACAACTCTGTCAATAAAACGAAACTCGCCCCTCATTGACGGCGAGAGGCCATGTTCCACTTCTCTCCTCGCCCCGAAACGCGAACGTCCGTCAAGCGTTGACGAAGAAAGTCGCGCGCTGCCCGTAAATCGCGCTCCACATGCTCTCGTGGAACCCCGGTCACCAGCGCTACCTGCTCCATAGTGAATCCCTCGATCATGTGGAGAACGAATACGTCGCGCCAGCGCTTGGGAAGGAAAGCGATCATTTGATCCAGGTCATGCTGCAACTGACGTTGGGCGGCAATTTCTTCTGGTGACCGCGTATGGGGATCGGCTACGATGTCCTCCACGCGCAGGTCCTCATCGGGCTGGTACCAATAGTACATCTCGTCCTCGATCGCTGCTCCAGCATGCTCGGGCGGCACTTTCGCCACTTGCTGTTCCACGCGCGCCTCTTCGCGTCCCATCTCTCCGCCGCTGGCGTCATTTTGTCGGACCTGAGCGTCGAGGACGTCCTTGGCCAGAGTGATGAGCCAACCGGCCAACGGTAACTGTGGCGGGCGAGCATCATACTCGGTCAACGCCCTCATCACCGTCTCATCCACGATATCCTCCACGCGCACCGCCCCCACAGGGAGTTCTCCGGTGGAGAGAAAATATCCGATCTCGCGTTCCACATACTGGCAGAGACGAGGCAATTGACGGTTAATGGCGTCTCGAAAGTCTTCGTCTGCTTCGATGAGACGGGAGTCAGAGAGCGGCTCCCGGGTCTGTCGCTTCGAATAATACCGATCGAGTTCGCGCCCCAACGCCTGGAATCCAACGCGGAGCAACGCTTCAACCTCTGTCCCCTGCTTCCTGATCTGGAGAGCGTCTTGAGGCAGCTTGAGAACCAACGTCAACTCGAATGGCCTCTTCGCTCCACCATGAGTAACGCGTCCCTCGAGCGAAATGGCCGAGAGGTTGAATCGCGCCGCTTGAAGCCCCAGGCTGCGAACCTGCCATTGAATGAGTTTCTCAATCGATGGGGATGGCCGGTAATGCTCAAAGTGCCAATGAGATTCCATGACCCGTCCTCCTCTATCACCGGGTAACCTCCCTCGATGCTCGCCGCCATATGTCCGAGGCAGACATCGATGTTACATCCTAAATC
>RFHM01000040.1 GCA_003696865.1 Acidobacteriota bacterium
GGCCCTGGCATGAGACCACCGCCTCACACCCCAACCCTGAGCTTTCCGACCATCCAACCGTGGGGAGTCCAAATCGTGAGGTTGATCCCGTGTCGTCGCGACTGAGAGGAAATCCTACCGTACAGCCTGCATCAACGATGTCCAGTCACCGGCGGTTCGCACCCTGCCGCCAACCCCTCGCAAGGCCTTCACCGCCTCCTGATCGCCGTGGGGAATACCCCCCGGCATCCACCGACCAAGGCAACGCTCATCGGCATACACCTCAACTGCCAGCCGTGATTTGAGCTCCTCCCTATTACCGCAGTAGGTGGCCTTTATGATATTTATCATTCCCTTCACCTGCCAGGCATAATAGACACATTCGGCATTATTGTCAAGAAATTTTTTGGCGGTCAAAAATTTGATGAAATGTCCTCCGGTAGAGAGCATAACCTGCAGGAAAGCCGCCACCGGAGGATACGACGCCGGTATCCTGAGCTTTCCTCTCATTTGGCGCATCCCATAGCGGTCACCATCATTGACCCTCCCGGAGGGCACGTGCCACAATGATAGCTGATGGATCCGGTCATCGAACAACTGAGCCGTCTTCTCGATCCGGATCGGGTCTTGTCCGAGCCCGACGAACTGATCGTTTACGAATCGGATGCCATCACCTATCACCGACGCCGTCCCCGAGCGGTCGTCTTCCCCGAAACCCGCGAGGAGGTCGCCGCCGTCGTCGAGTTTCTCTGGGAACACAAGATTCCCTTCCTCCCTCGAGGGGCGGGAACCGGACTGAGCGGCGGAGCCGTGCCGCAATCCGGGAGCGTCATCATCGAGCTGGCGCGAATGAACCGCATCCTGCACATCGACTACGAGAATCAACTGGCCGTCGTCGAACCGGGCGTCATCAACATTCATCTCTCCCAGGCGGTGGCCGATGCCGGATACTTCTATGCCCCTGACCCATCGAGCCAGACGGCGTGCACCATCGGTGGGAACGTGGCCGAGAATTCCGGCGGGCCGCATTGCCTCAAATACGGCATGACCACCAATCACATTCTGGGATTGGAAGTCGTCCTGCCCAACGGGGAGATCGTCCAGTTCGGTGGCGATGGTGCCGATGCGCTCGGCTACGATCTCCGCGGTCTGTTCATCGGCTCGGAAGGCATGTTCGGGATCGCCACCAGAATCACCGTCCGATTGCTCCGCCGTCCGCCCATGGTCAAGACCTTGCTCGCCGATTTCCCGACCATCGAAGCGGCGACGCGCACCGTCTCAGAGATCATCGCCGCCGGCATCATCCCGGCCGCCCTGGAGATGATGGACAAGGCCACCATCGGCCTGGTGGAAGCTTCGATTTTCGCCGCCGGATATCCCACCGATGCCGCTGCCGTGCTGATCATCGAGCTGGATGGATTGGAGCCGGCAGTCATCGGCGACGTCGCTCGAGTGGTCGACATCTGCCGGGCTCAGGGAGCGCGAGAGGTTCGGGTGGCCCGGGACGAGACGGAGCGGGCGCGATTCTGGGCGGGCCGGAAAGGGGCGTTCGGGGCCATGGGACGGCTGAGTCCCGATCTGATGATTCAAGATGCGGTCATTCCTCGCAGCAAGCTCCCGCCGGTGCTCAGCCAGATCTACGGCATTGCGGAACGTTATGGCTTGCAAGTGGCCAACGTGTTCCATGCCGGCGATGGAAATCTCCATCCCAACATCCCTTACGATGGGCGCGATCCGGAGATGCTCGAGCGCGTCAAGCGAGCCAGCCGAGAGATCATGGAACTCTGCGTTCGGGAGGGAGGCTCGATCACCGGCGAGCATGGCGTGGGGCTGGACAAGGTCGATTACATGCCATTGATCTTCAGCGACGCCGATCTGGCGGCGATGGCTCGGGTGCGCCGATGTTTCGATCCCCGAGGTCTCTGCAATCCCGGCAAGGTCATTCCCATTCGCCGCTGCAAAGCCTTTTGAACCGGCATCGCCGACTATAGAGGCGCGGCCATGCGCCGCGATGAGAGGCTGAATATGCACAACGAGCTGGCAGCGATCGTCGGGAAAGAGTGGGTCCGTCCGGGGAGCGCGGTGCCCGAATACGCGGTCGATGGGATCGCGCCCCAGGTGGTGCTCTCTCCCGGCTCGGTGGGCGAGTTGGCCGAAGTCCTCCGCCGCGCTCACGAGGCACGATGGATCGTCGTCCCGGCGGGATTCGGAACCGGACTGGGTCTGGGGAATCCCCCGAGCCGAGTCGATGTGGTCATCACGACGCAGCGACTCGATCGTCTGGTCGAATACGAGCCGGCCGACCTGACGGTCAGCGTCGAAGCCGGTTGTTCGCTGGCCAGGCTGAACCAGATCCTCGGCGAGCGCGGGCAGTGGCTTCCGCTGAATCCTCCCAGACCGGAGCGAGCGACGCTGGGAGCCATCGCCGCCGTGGAAGATTTCGGCTCGCTTCGTCTGGGATTTGGTCTCACGCGAGATTACGTCATCGGAGTGACCATCGTGCAAGCTGACGGAACGATCATCAAGAGCGGAGGCCGAGTGGTGAAAAATGTGGCCGGCTACGACCTCAACAAACTGTTTGTCGGGAGCCACGGGACGCTGGGCATCATCACCCGGCTCAATTTCAAGCTGCGTCCTCGACCGGAGGCGGATGTGACCTACGCGCTCTGGGGCGGCGATCTGGCCCATCTGGAGGAAGCGGCTGGCGAGCTGGCGCGATCCGAACTCGCGCCGGCGGCGCTCGATCTGTTGCTCGCCGAGGCGGTTCGGCGATGCTGGGCATCTTCGCCGGTCGACGGTCCCGTTCTGCTCGTGCGGTTCATGGATTCCGATCCCGTCGTGCAGTACCAGGTCGGTCAACTCCAGCGATGGATCGCCGGGATCGGTCTGGACGCTTCCCCGGTGGACGCCGAAGCGGCGGTGACGCTCTGGCGGGCCATCGACGATTTCCCCGTCGATGGCGGCGACGTCACACTGCGAATGAGCGTGCCCCGATCGGAGGCGTTCCCCATGGTGGACATTGTCCAGCGCACGCTGAGCGCGGCGGCCGATGACGTCGCCGTCCTCGCCTATGTGGGCAACGGCACCATCTGGGTCTCGGCCGGTTATGAGGACACCGAGGCCGCTCGCTCCCGGCTCGTCGCTTCACTGAAGGCGCTGCGTCGAGAGTGCGAGCGTCGGAGCGGCCATCTCATCCTCTATCGAGCGCCTCGCGCACTGAAACGGGAGCTCGATGTCTGGGGCGACGTGGGGGCCACGGCCGGGCTCATGCGGGCGCTCAAACGGCAATTCGATCCTCATGGCATTCTGAATCCGGGACGGTTCGTCGCCGGCATCTGAGCGTGGCGGGCTGCCATCTTCGAGGAGCCCGATGCGTCTCGTCGAGCCGACATCATCCTGGTATCGAACGGAGAGCGTCATGGAGACACCCTCGCTGGCCCGAGAGTTGAACGCCGAAGCTGATAAGTTGCTGGCCTGCGTTCACTGTGGATTGTGCTTACCACATTGTCCCACGTATGCGGCGCTCGGCGACGAGAACGATTCGCCACGCGGCCGACTCTATCTCATGCGGGCGGTGGCCGAGGGGCGTCTCTCGCCCGATTCCCGCGCGTTCGTCCGTCATCTTGATCTCTGCATCGGTTGTCGAGCCTGTGAGACGGCCTGTCCATCCGGCGTTCACTACGGACATCTCCTCGAAGTGGCGCGATGGGATATCGTGCGGTTGGCCTCGACGCACGATCGCGGACTCGCCCGGGCGACGCGTTTCGTTCTCAATCACCTGTTCACCTCGCCTCGCCGCCTGCGCCTCGTGCTGGGATTGGTCCGGTGGCTACGCGATCGTGGACTCATCGAGCTGCTGTTGGAGAGCGGGTTGCTCGCTTCGCTTCCGGGACGCGCTCGAAAAGGATTGGCCATGGTGCTCGCCACACAACCCTCCGGTCCACCGGTGGCCGCGTCACCGGCGACGCATTCTCGCGAGAGGTCCATCCGCGTCGCTTTGTTCGCCGGTTGCGTGGTTCGCGAACTCTTCGCTCACACCAATCGGGCCACCGAGCGCGTGCTCGTCGAGCACGAGTGTGATGTCGATGATCCTCCCGATCAGGTTTGCTGTGGCGCGCTCCACGCTCATGCCGGCGAGAGGGAGACGGCGCGACGATTGGCGCGCAGGAACATCGAAGTGTTCGAGAGAGAGGGATACGACGCCATCATCGTCAATGCTGCCGGCTGCGGCGCGATGCTCAAAGAGTATCCCGCTCTCCTCGCCGATGACACGGCTTATCGCCGACGAGCCGAAGCGTTCAGCGCGCGCGTCAGAGACATCTGCGAATTCCTCATCGAGCGCGGATTCCGACCGGGCCCTCGACGGCTGCATGTGCGGGTGACCTATGATGCTCCCTGCCACCTCTACCACGCTCAGCGAATCACCGACGCGCCGGTCCAGCTCATCACACAGCTCCCCGGAGTGGAGTTCGTACCGTTGCCTCAGGCGGAGGTGTGTTGTGGCAGCGGGGGCATCTACAACCTGTTGCATCCAGAATTGGCCGATGACATTCTGGCCAGGAAACTGACGGCGATTCGGTCAACCGGCGCCGACATCGTGCTCACCGGGAACGCCGGTTGTCTCATGCACATCGGCAGCGGGGCGCGACTGGCCGGCTCCTCGCTCACTCTCCTGCATCCGGTGGAACTGATCGCCCAGACGTATTGAGCGCGAGACAGAGGAGACGCGACTCATTCCACCGTCACCGACTTGGCCAGATTGCGCGGTTGATCGACATCGCATCCGCGACGAACGCCGATGTGATAGGCCAACAGCTGCAGCGGGATGATGGACAGGATGGGAGAGAGCCACTCGGTGGTCTGAGGGATTTCGATGAGATGATCGGCGATTTCCCGCGCCTCCCGGTCGCCCTCGTTCACCACGGCAATGACGACGCCATCGCGAGCTTTCACTTCCACCATGTTGGAGAGCGTCTTTTCGTAGCGGATGCGCGAGGCCGGCGACTGCGGATCGTAGGGATTCACCACCACCACCGGCAGTTCTTCATCGATGAGGGCATTGGGGCCGTGTTTCATCTCTCCCGCCGGATATCCCTCGGCGTGAATGTAGCTGATCTCTTTCAGCTTCAATGCGCCCTCCAGAGCGATGGGGTAATTGACGCCGCGACCGAGATAGAGGGCATCGTGGCAACGGAAGAATTCGCGAGCCAGCTCATCCATGTGATCATCGCTGCCCAGTACGGCCTCCAGCTTGATAGGGAGTTCCTGCAGGTGCTGCAGGAGCTCGCGCGACCGTTGGCGGTCGATGACCCCTCGGATATCCGCCAGATAGACGGCCAACAGATAGAGGGCGGCCAGTTGAGTGGTGAACGTCTTGGTCGAGGCCACCCCAATTTCGGGACCGGCGTGAGTGTAGATCGTCCCGTGCACTTCGCGGGTCAACGTGGAGCCTTGAACGTTGCAAATGCCCATCACCCGGGCTCCCCGTTCGAGCGCTCCACGCACGGCGGCCAGCGTATCGGCCGTCTCGCCCGATTGAGAGATGGCCAACACGAGCGTATGATCGCCGATCAACGGCGAGCGATATCGGAACTCGCTGGCATATTCCACATAGACGGGAAGGCGGGCAATGTCTTCGATCATGTATTTCCCGACCAGCGCGGCGTGATAACTCGTCCCGCAGGCCACGATCATCAACTCGCGGAGCTGGCGAAACTCCTCTTCCGAAATATCCAATTCGTCGAGATACACGCGTCCCGTCTCCAGCGACAGGCGATCCTTGACCGTGTCCCGGACGGCGCGGGGCTGCTCGTAGATTTCCTTGAGCATGAAGTGCTTGAAGCCGCCCTTTTCGGCCATGATGGGATCCCAGGTGATCCGTTGCAGTGAGGGCGTCACCGGATTCCCCTGAAAGTCGGTCACCCGCACGCCCTGTCGGGTGAGCACGGCCATCTCTCCATCGCCCAGGAAGAACACATCCCGCGTGTGATAGAGCACGGCGGGAACATCCGAGGCGACGAAGTACTCGTTGTTTCCCACGCCGATGACCACGGGCGGCCCTTGCCGCACGGCAATGATCGTATCGGCGGTATCGGCCGAGAGGATGGCCAGAGCGAATATGCCCTGCAGATCCCGCGCCGCCGCTCGCACCGCCTCTTCCAGTTCCATGCCCTCCCGCCGGTATTGCTCGATGAGGTGAGCGATCACTTCCGTATCCGTCTCCGTCACGAAGCGATGATCCTGCTGCTGCAACGATTTTTTGATCGGCAAGTAATTTTCGATGATCCCATTATGGACGACGACCAGTTGACCGCTGCAATCGCGATGGGGATGGGCGTTCTCCTCGGTGGGCCGACCGTGGGTCGCCCAGCGCGTATGACCGATGCCGAACGACCCATCCATGGGGTGCAGCCGGATCGTCTCCTCCAGGTTGCGGAGTTTTCCCGCCGCGCGACGAATCTCCAGCTTCCCGCCATCATCGACCACGGCGATGCCCGCCGAGTCATACCCACGATACTCCAACCGCTTCAATCCCTCCAGAATGACGGGGACGATCTGCTTGTCTCCAACGTAGCCAATGATGCCACACATAACGATGTCAGTGTATCACGGAAGACGAAGCCTTGTCAGCCTTTTTTCCACCATCGCTGCCGGGAAGAGACCGGCCCGGGAGGGCCATCGCCCCCGCCGTCGGCTCGAAGTCGATGAGGACGACCACCGCCATCTCCGGACATGGCCTTGCCAGGCTCCCCGCCGGCGCGCCATCATCCGATGAGGTCGATCACTCGATGAGGTACGCCCGAAGGACCTTGCGCACCGCCCGGATCACATCATCCACGTCCCGGTCCGTCATGGCCGGCGTGAGTGGCAGAGAGAGGATATGTTCGCCCACCCGAAAGGCCTCGGGGAAATCCTCCGGGCGGTGATGATATTTCTCTCGATAATAAGGATGGGTGTGGAGCGCCCGATAGTGCAGTGCGGCACCGATATTCTCGGCCCGAAGCGCTTCGATGATGACGTTGCGATGCACGCGAAAGCGCCCCGGCTCGAGGACGAGGACATAAAGGTGAAGGGCGTGACGATCGCCATCGCCGTTCGATGGGCGCGGTTGCGTTCTCACCGGCAAATCGGCGAAGGCCTCATCGTAGCGTCGGGCGATCCTCTGGCGCGCTTCCAGGAACGATTCCAGTTTGGGCAACTGCGCCAGACCCAATGCGGCGGCCAGATCGGGCATATTGTACTTGAAACCGGGTTCGATGACATCACTGGGCATGAATCGCCGCGTTTGAAATCGCTGCCAGGCATCATGACGAAGCCCATGGAGCCGGAGCCGGCGCAATCGCTCATCGACCGCCGGATCATCGGTGGTCACCATGCCCCCTTCGGCGGTGGTCACGTTCTTGTTGGCATAGAAACTGAAGCAGGTGAAGGGACTCCATGACCCGATCATCCGCCCCTGGTATCGGGCGCCCAACGCGTGAGCGGCATCCTCGATGACGATGAGATGGTGCTCGGCGGCCAGTCGGGCGATCTCGTCCATGGGACAGGGTAATCCACCGAAATGGACCGGCATCATCGCCTTGGTGCGCGGCGTGATGGCATCGGCGATGCGCTGCGGATCGATATTCAGTGTGCGAGGATCGATATCCACGAAGACGGGACGAGCGCCCACGTGCTCGATGGCATTGGCCGTGGCCGCGAACGTCAACGGCGTGGTGATGACCTCATGGCCGGGACCGACGCCGGCGACGATCAAACTCAGATGAAGGGCCGATGAACAGGAGTTGACGGCGACGGCATGCGTCGCTCCCACGAGCCGAGCGAATTCCCTCTCCAGGCGATGCGTCTTCGGTCCCGTGCCGATCCATCCCGAGCGCAACGTATCGACGACCTCGGCGATCTCCTCCTCGCCCAGAC
>RFHM01000309.1 GCA_003696865.1 Acidobacteriota bacterium
CTCGTCGTCAACGATGAGGACCGAATGTCCCATACGCCTACCGGGTCTCTCCATCCACTGTCACCCCCCAGAGGAGCATTTCTCTCGGCCGCCTGTCGGGTTGTTTCGACATCGCCACGCTCCTTTGGTTTCAACCCACAGCCTGGAATGCCGCATCGCGGCTCGTGGGGAGTTCGATGATGAAGCGGGCTCCTCGTGGGCGATTCGGTTCGGCGCGTACGCGCCCCTGATGTTCAGCGATGATATGATTCACGATGGCGAGTCCTAATCCCGTCCCGTGCACCCGCTTGGAAAAGTACGGAGTGAACAGTCGAGGATAATCCTTGGGATCAATCCCCACGCCCGTATCGGACACGGTCAATTCGACGATTTCCCGGTCACTATGGTATCGCGTTTCGATGGTGATCCGCCGTTCGCCCATCACCTGTTGAACGGCGGCCAGGGCATTGTCCATGAGATTGACCAATGCCCGTTTGATTTGTTCGGCATCCAGTTTCACCAGGGGGAGATCGGGCGCCAACTTCGATTCGATGAGAATGTCCTGGATTCGGCCTTCGTAGAGCTTGATCGTCGCCAGGACGATGTCATTCAGCGAATGATCCTCCAATTCGGCTCGCGGGAGGCGAGCGAATCGAGCGAACTCGTTGACCATGCGTTGGAGCGTGTGTACCTCGCTCATGATCGTCTCGGTGCATTCTCGGATGAGCTGTTTATAGCGTGACGGAGCCGAGGGCACTTCGGCTCGCTCCAAGTTCCTGGAGATCCGCTCGGCGGAGAGTTGAATGGGGGTGAGGGGATTCTTAATCTCATGGGCCATGCGCCGTGCCACCTCGCTCCAGACCGCTTGTCGCTGCGCTCGCACCAATTCGGTGATGTCCTCGATCATGAGGACGAATCCGTGCGGTCGATCGCGCTCATCGCGGAGAGCGGAGGCGCTGATGACCAGATGAGAAGCGCCTTTGGGCCCTTCCAGTTCGATGTCTCCGGTGGCAAATCCCGTCCGATGCGCTTTTCCGATGAGTCGCTCAATCGCCTTCATATTATTTGGCCCGAGGAGCGGTGAGAGGCTCTCGGCGAGGCTCGTTTGATCTGGAGGAGGTTCGGAAAGGCCCAGGATGCGCAGGGCCGCCCGGTTGAGCGTGGTCATGCGATGTTCGGAATCGATGGAGATGATCCCCGTCGATAAACTTTCCAACACTGTTTCGATGTATCGTCGGCGCTCTTCCAGCCGTCGGTTCGTCTCCCGCAATCGCCTTGCCGAGGCTTCGAGTTGCTCGCGATTTTCTTTCAATTGGGCAGTCATGCGATTGAAGGAATCCACTAACATGGCCAGTTCATCCTCGGCCACACAGGTGACCCGTTGATCGAAATCTCCGCCGGCGACTTTTTGCGTCGCCTCGGCCAGCGCCTGAATGGGTTGCGTAATCCCTTTGGAGAGGTGCATCGCCGTCCAGGTGGCAGCAAACAGCAGAAGGAAAGTGATCACCGCGAGAACCTGAAAAGTGGTTCGTCGGATCTTCCCTTGCTTCCGATAGAGACTCTCGTAGAGCTCGTGCTGGTAGGCGATGTGGGCCGCCCGTTCGGCGAGATCGGGGATCGATCGGTAGACGGCGAGAAGGCCTCCTTGGCGCGTGCGAAAGGGAACCGCGGCGACCAGGAAGATGTCTTTCCCCGTTCCCGTCACCTGCTCGGTGAGCGTTCTTCCGGCAGAGATGGCCTCACGGGCTCGATCGAGCATCGGCGTCAATCGAGAGATGGTCGATGTTTCCCTCTCGACGAGGCTTGAGATGCTTTGGCCGGATTTTCCGATGACCTCCAACAGAAGCACCTCGGGGCTCTGAGTGATTTCCGGAGGGAGGGATGGGGTCCCCTCTCGGTCGCCATCGGGGGCTTCCAAGGCCGTTCGCATGGCTGCAGTGAGCTGACGAACATCGCGGATTTCGTCTTCGACGTAGTCACGGTACATGAGCTCGGCGTCGCGAAGAACCGCCTGGTGGTGTTGGCCGAACCACTTGTCGATGGTCACATTGATGAACAGGTAAGAGAATAGACCCAGAGCCACCAGCGGGAGAATGGAAATGACGAGGAAATATCGTACCAAGCGCGACTTCAACCGGGAGCCGAGACGATGGGCTCGTCGCTCGCGCCATAGTCGAAGCAGTAATCGAGCCAGGATGAATGAGAATATGAAAAAGGCGACGAAGTTGAAAGCGGTGAGCGCATAGAGGACGAACGGATCTTCTGGGGAGTAAGGCGGCTCGGGAATGAGCTTCAACGTGCCCATCATCACCAGCACGCTGAAGGTGATGATCAGCAACGCCGATAAGATCAGAATGACCACCCACGCGGGAAACTGTGTGCTCCTTCTCTCAGTCATCTCAACGGGCTCATTTTAGCAAACTCAACAGGGGCTGTACATAACAGATGGTACCCAGAGTGCACTCATCGAATGGATTCGGAACCCATGGTGGCGGAGAAACCAACGTGCTCGATCGTGTATCCAGGCTTTTTGCCCGCGCCGGAGTTGCTCACCTCCGGCGCGACGCGCAGAGCGTGGATGGCGCCGGTCACCCTCGGGAGGAATGTGGGCCAGGGGATGGGCATTGGCCTATTAATCTCATTAATCGTGCGCCAAATAGAAACAATTTTACAAACGCTCCCCCGCCAAGTAAGATAACCAAGGATGAAGTAGATCATGGAACAGCATTGGTACTCTCAAAACATAGATGGGTCAAATGTCATGAAAGACGGTCAGCAACTCCCTTTCTCTCTCGAAGGAGGGGGATAGGGTCAGCACGCACCCTTCCATTGGGGAAGGAATCGAGGGTTGATGAGAGTGAGGGTCGTGTCCCAGCAGGTTGGGTCACGGCCCTTTTTGTCAAAAGGCCTGAGAGAACCCGATGATGCCGGATGCCATGCTCCCCGGCGGCTGAGGGCTGATGCCTCGGCGTTCGAAGCGATGCGTTGACCTATCGGATGGGCTCCGGTATCATTGAGTCCACCTCAGGTGAGGTGGAGAGCGCGTAATTCTGCGGAGAATGGGAGGAGCATCTATGAAATTCTTTCTCGACACGGCCAATCTCAATGAAATTCGCGAAGCCGCATCCTGGGGAGCCATTGATGGGGTGACCACCAATCCCACGCTGATGGCTCGGGAGGGAAGAGTGGATTTCAAAGAACATATTCGTACCATTTGCACCATCGTGAATGGCCCGGTGAGCGCGGAAGTCGTGGCCACCGATACCGAAGGGATGCTTCGCGAAGCCCGTGACATCGCCCAGATTCATCCTCACGTGATGGTCAAGATTCCTTGTACGGTGGATGGCCTCAAAGCGATTCGGATTCTCTCTGAAGAGGGCATCAAGATCAATACGACGCTCATTTTCACCGCCCCTCAGGCGCTTCTCGCCGCCAAGGCCGGAGCGACGGTGGTCAGTCCATTTGTCGGGCGGCTGGATGATATCAGCCACCAGGGGATGGCATTGATCGAGCAGATTCGTCAAATCTTCGATAACTACAATTTTCCCACGCAGATTCTCATCGGCAGCGTGCGACATCCGATGCATGTCGTCGAGGGAGCCTTGATCGGCGCCGACATTGCCACCATGCCCTTCAAAGTACTCCAGCAACTGGTCAAGCATCCCCTGACGGATATCGGATTGGAGCGATTCCTCAAGGATTGGGAGAAGGTCTTCAAGTGAAAGCGCCATCGACGCCTCGATGGTCGTGGCCGGCGAGTGGCCGATGTGGCGTGGTGCATCGGCCCAACGAGCCACCCTCAGCTAGGTCAGATTGAATACCTTGAGCGCCGTCTCCCGGAGGATCTGTCGCTTGGCGCGCTCGGAGAGGGGCAGGGCATAGAATTGGCGGACATTCTCCCGCATGCTGGGTACCAGGGGAGCCGGCCAGTCTGTTCCCCACATCGTTTTGTGAGCCACCCGTTCAATCCAGGGGCAGTATTCCAGGAGTTTGGCCGGTGGAATACTGGAAATATCGAGGTATACATTGGGGTGTCGGCGAACCAGGAAGAGACAGGTGGACATCCACAGTGGCCGGCCGGCGTGAGCGAGGATGATCTTGAGGCGCGGAAAATCCACGGCCACATCGTCTACGTGCATGGGATCTCCATACTTGTTCCGCGCCTTGGGAAAGATCGAGGTGCCCGTATGAATCATGACCGGGATGCCGTATTCTTGGGCTTTCTCGTAAATAATGGCCAATCCTTGGAGTCCATGGAGGTATTCATTGGGGTAGAGGAGTTGATGCGGGGGATGAATCTTGATGGCCTTGATGCCCAGTTCATGGACGATACGGTCCATGTCCGCCGCCGGATCCTTGGAGAATCGCGGGTGCACCGAGCCGTAGGGAATGAGTCGATCGGGATAACGCTGAGCATAGCGGGCCGAATACTCGTTCACCGAATCATCGAATCCCATGACATCGGGACTCACATAGTTGATCAGTCCCGCCTTTTCCACCCCTTGCTCGTCCATCAGTTGGATGAAGCGATCGGGATTTCGCATGAATTCATCGAGCGACTCCAAGTCGGTGCGGGTTCGCTGCATGACCTCGACGACTCCTGAGGTCACCATATGCCAGGGCTGAATATGCACGTGAATGTCGATGACGCCGTAGTCGGGATAGCTCATGACTCCTCGCCGATCGTTGAAAATGAGCCAGTATTCTAGGAGCGAATGATCGGGCCGTCAACCCCGCTGGGGAATCTGCGCGCTCACTGGGCGGGCGGCATTCCGGTGAGCATGGTACGAGACCCTCGCGTTGTGGGCTCGAGGAGTGCTCCTCCTTTCTTGACGACTCCTGAACGAGCGAGAATTCGGCCGAAGCGATCACGCCTCTGCGAACCATTGATGGCTCGATTCGATCATTCTGCTCATGTTGCAAAATGGAAGACATTGGGGTATTCTTAAACTAGATGCTATTGTAAGAGGTGCGCGCCATATGCGAGAGCAAGAGTTTCAGTTTTTTGCTCCGCTTGACTACGAGCCGCTGCCCAAGCGTCTTTGGAGGGAACTCGGCGAGGCCTTTCGAGAGTTCCGGACACATCCCACTCTTTACGTCCGCGAGGCCTTCAGTCAAGATGATTACGGCAAGAGACGAACGAAGATCATCTTCCTGGGGAGCCTGCTCACCTTGGTCGTTCTGTTGAGTAGCGTAGTGATCGTCATGATCATTCGTTTCTTGCAGACTCCCGAGATCACCACTGTTTTGAAGGAGAAGAAGACCATCGCCTATGTGAATCCGCGCCCTCTCGCCCCTTTGCCGGCGCCCCGGTTGAAGCAACGAGCGGGTGGCGGAGGGGGTGGTGGTCGGAATGAGCCCCGTCCCCCCTCTCGCGGACGTCTGCCGCGGGCCAGCCTCCAGATCCCGTTGATCGATCCCAGTCCCCATCCCCCGAAAGTGAAGCAACCCGCTCTTCCCGTCGAGCCGACCATTCGGGCGCAACCGGAGTTACTCCCCCAGATGGATCGCACCCTCCCGCTTGGCGATCCGACGAGCATCTCCATGATCCCCTCGGCTGGCCCGGGATCGGGTGGAGGCATTGGCACTGGTTCGGGAGGGGGCGTCGGTCCAGGACGAGGTATCGGTTACGGACCGGGAGAGGGCTGGAATACGGGTGGTGGCCGTGCGCAGCTCGGAGGCGGAAATGTGCGCAGTCGGCCTCAGATCCTGAACCGCCCTCGCCCCGATTGGACCGAGGAAGCGCGACGGAATCGCATTCAAGGCGTCGTCCTGCTGTCGGCGACGTTCGGTGCCGATGGGGTGGTCCGCGATATCCGCGTTCTGCGTGGCTTGGGTTACGGCCTGGATGAGAAGGCCATCGAGGCGGCCAAGAGAATCCGGTTCATTCCGGCTCGCGATCTTCAGGGACGACCGATCGATTATCGCCTCACCATCCGCGTGGAATTCCGATTGCTGTGATGGGGCTGTGGATCCTGGAGTCCGGAGCGCGCGGCTCTCTTCCCCCGAAGTGAACGTCTACGCCCATGACCATCGCTCATGAGCTCGAAGCCTCCCGCCACATGTGCGAGCGGCGGATGTATGAGAATATTGCGTGCCGCTTCCTTATCACAAGAGTTCGCCCGTGATCCTGCAGGGAATGAGATCAGGCGAGCTGGCCACGCGCGCCCCGCCTGTTTTCAAAGCGAAGGCTTTGTCGTCTCTAGTCAGGGAAGCGGCGATATGCTAGCATATGCTCGCTCAAGTGGAAGCAAGCCGTCCATTGCCTATGAGCGAATTACCGAGAATCAAGCGAGTCCTGGTGAGGGGAGCGAACTGGGTTGGCGATGCCGTCATGACCATCCCGGCGCTTCGGGAAATCCGTCGTCTGTTTCCCGGAGCTCATATAGCCTTGTGGACCAGGCCTGCCCTCCGCGGCGTGTTTCGGGGAGTCGAGTTCATCGACGAATTCCTCACGCCGGAGATGACGTCGCTGACCCGAATGGTGAGATCTCTCAGGGCGGGGAAATTCCAACTCGCCATTCTGTTTCAGAATGCCTTTCGAGCGGCGTTTCTGGTGTGGGCGGCTCGCATTCCCATTCGTTGTGGATATCGGACCGACGGGCGAGGATTTCTGCTCACTCATCCGGTGAAGGTCGATGGGCGCCGACGACGGCACCAGATCTTCTACTACCTGGAGTTGGTGGCGGCTTTAGAACGGGCCCTGACGGGAAGCACGACCGTCAATTATGTCGCTCCCGATATGAGCCTGTTCATCTCCCCAGAGCGGCGCGAGCGCGCTCGAGTCTTCCTGGTCGAGCGGGGTGTGGAGAGAGACAAGGCGTTGGTGATCATCAATCCCGGTGCGACCAACAGCCGCGCCAAGCGGTGGTTTCCCGAGCGATTTGCCGCCTTAGCCGACCGGCTTCTGGAGCGGGGCGACGTATCGGTCGCGTTCATTGGGAGCGGGGATGAACGGTCCCTGGCCGAACGAATCGTGGCCCACATGCGGCGGCGTCCCGTCGTGCTCACCGGTCAGACGGATCTCGATCGACTCGTGGAGGTCATCAGTTGTGCGCAGGTACTCGTTTCCAATGATACGGGTCCTGCTCATATTGGTGCGGCGGTGGGCGTGCCCACGATCGTCTTGTTTGGACCGACTCAACATGAGGTCACTAGGCCGTTCTCCGAGCGGGCACTCGTCATTCGCCATCCGGTCTTCTGTTCTCCATGCATGCGGCGCGATTGCCCCATCGATCATCGCTGTATGGCCGCTATCACGGTGGATGAGGTTTACCGCCACGTCGCCGATGTTCTGGACGCCGAGATCGCCATGCCCGTTGAGGTCGCCAGTCGATGAGCTATGAGAAATCGAGCCATTTTCCTCGATCGGGATGGAACGATGAACGAAGAGGTCGGATACGTCAACCATCTCGATCGTTTCAAACTCTACCCATGGACGGCGGAAGCCGTTCGGCGCATCAATCGAGCGGGATACAAAGCCATTGTGCTGACCAATCAGTCGGGGGTGGCGCGTCGGTATATGAGCGAACGGTTGGTCCAGCAGGTTCATGAGAAACTCCAGTTGGAATTGCGCCAACAGGGGGCGTTCCTGGATGCCATCTATTATTGTCCCCATCACCCGGCCGCACCTGATCCGGATTATCGCGTGGCCTGTCGGTGTCATAAGCCAGAACCGGGCATGGTGGAACAGGCTCAGCGAGATTTCGATGTCGATGTTCACCGGTCATATTTCATCGGCGATAAATATCTGGATGTAGAGCTGGCTCACCGCGTGGGAGCCAAGGGCATTCTCGTTCTGACCGGGTATGGGCGGGGCGAGTACGAGTTTCAACGACACATGTGGCCGCGGCCCCCGGACCATATCGCCGAAAACTTGCTCGCCGCGGTGGCGTGGATCTTGGATCAATCGTCATGACGCTCATCGCCACCGGGGTCGCGAACCCATCGTTGGCCGATATGAAGATACTCATCGTCAAGTTGAGTTCCATCGGTGATGTCATCCACACGCTGCCCGCGCTGGCGGCTCTGCGACGCCGCTTCCCGGAGGCGCGCATCTCGTGGATCGTGGAGCGGTCGTCGGCATCGCTGCTTCGTGATCATCCGTATCTCGATGATCTGATCGAGATCGACACCCGCCTCTGGCGACGCCGCTGGTCATCCCCGTCTACCTGGCGGCAGATGCGGTCGGCGCTGACCGCATTACGGGCGCATCGGTTCGACGTGGGATTGGATTTCCAGGGATTACTCAAGTCCGGTCTGGTCTTATTTCTCTCCGGCGCGCGTCGCCGGATAGGGTTTGAAACGGCGTGCTTGCGGGAGAAGCCGAGCGCTCTGTTTCTCACCGAGCAGGTTCCCGTTTCCGATGAAGTCCATGTGATCGAGAAAAACCTGGCGCTGGTGCGAGCATTGGGCGCGGAGCCGGGCGCCGATTATGAGTTCCCTCTGGCCATCTCGGAAGAGGATCGGCATGTGGTCGCCCATAGATTACAATCCCTGGCCGTGGAATCCTTCGCCATCGTGAATCCCGGTGGCAACTGGAAAGGGAAGCGATGGGCGCCGGAAAACTATGCGGCCATTTGCGACTATCTGTGGGCCGAGCATGGGTTGGTCAGCGTGATCACCCATGCGCCCGGCGAAGAGGCCTTGGCTGAGGAGGTGAGTCGGCGGGCGCGGGGATCGGCAATCCCGTTCGCCTGTACGCTCAAGCAACTCGCCGTGCTCGCCGATCGGGCGCGACTGTTCATCGGCGGCGATACCGGGCCGCTCCATCTGGCGGCGGCCCGTCGAACGCCGATCGTGGCCATTTTCGGTCCCACGCCCGCCGGTCGGAATGGTCCGTTCTCTCCTCACGATATCGTCGTTCAGGATCCGCGGGCCAGGGTGAGTCCGTATTATCGACGACGAAGGAACGAGGGATCATATATCCGGGTTCCGGTGGAGGAGGTGAAACGGGCCATTGAAAGGAGGCTCTCCAATGTCGGAAATCCACCCTACTCCACGTATGCGCCAACGATTACTGAGCGGGCGAACTGATCTCCAGGCGGCATTGCAGCGCTGGCGCGTGCCGCTCAGTTCATTATTCGGCGCCATCGTTGTCATCCTGGCCAGACCCACGCCCCGCTCTCTCCTGATCGGCGGGCTGATTTCGCTCCTCGGGCTGGGGATGCGCGCTTGGGCGGCTGGATACATCCGGAAAGATGAGCAATTGACCACCTGGGGACCATACGCCTACCTGCGCCATCCTCTCTATGTGGGATCGTTTCTCCTGGGTTTGGGGGTGACCGTGGCCTCGGGGGATGTGATCCTGGTGGTGAGCTTCGTGATCCTGTTCATCCTGCTCTTTTCCTCGGCCATGGTGCGGGAGGCCTCCCATCTCCGAGAACTCTTCCCCGAGGAATATCCGCGGTATGAGCGGGCCGTTCCCGCCTTCTTCCCTCGTCTCACGCCCTATCGGGCGGGGAAAGGACGACCTTACAGCTTCCAACTCTATCGGTCTCACCGCGAGTATCGAGTGGGATTCGGCCTGGCGGTGATCATCGCCATCCTGCTGGTCAAAGCCGTCATGGGGCGAGCGGCCTCGTTGGCCGATGTGACTGGCGAGCAATCGGTTCGGCGGCTCCCTCAGCTCATCGATCCGCTCCCCTTCGAAGAAGGGGAGACGCTCGTCTATGAAGCGCGGTATTCGAAACTCCTCATCACGGGGAAGATCGGTCGCATCACGTTGACGTTCGGTCGATCCACCGAACGCCCGTTGGTCGGCGATTACTGGTTCCGAGGCATGGCCGTGGCCGAAGGGTTCTGGCCGAGCCTGTTGGGACTCGATCTGAAGTATGAATTCGAGTCCTTCGTCAATCCGAGCGATTTCGATGTCCATCGTACGCGGAAGCAGATGCGCGAGCGCCGAAGAAGGAAATTCGAGCTGGCCGTGTTCGAGGACAGCAGCGTGCTCTTGATCAAGCGCGACTTGACGAAGGTCGGAGCCCGGCCGGAAGTGAAGATGTACCCCAGCCCCTCCTGGGTTCAGGACGTCGTCTCGGGTATCTACTATCTGCGTGCTCTCCCTCTCCGCGCCGGTCAGACGTTCGAGATTCCGGTCAGCGACTCGGGCGAGACGTTTCATGTGACGGTGAAAGTGGTCGGGCGGGAATCCCTCAAAACGCGACTGGGCACATTTGACGCCTGGAGGCTCGAGCCGCTCATCTTCGGCGAAGGGAGGTTGATTCACCAGAACGGACGGATGGATATCTGGTTGGCCGATGACGATCATCGGTGGCCTTTGCGGGCGCGCGTTCAGGGCAAGTTCGGTACGGCGACGATAGATCTGGTCGCCGCCCACGAGCCGGCCAACTGAGCGCGTCGGCGGCGAGAGCGCATCGCCCGATCCGGCTTGCTTTCCGCGATCGATGGCCTACAATTTGAGCGAACGAGGGAAGGTATTTCAGTGTGTGGGTAAGGGGTTCGGACAAGGTCGTCGTACTCACTCATCTGTCGGGAGGACAGGCGGGGCGACGAGAGATTCTCGATCATGACCCCATCCGGTTGGGGCGCGCTCCGGATAACGATGTCATTTTCACCGCTCAGGATCTCCGAGCGTCAGCCCACCATGCCGAGATTCGACTGGATGGCGATCAGTTCGTCATTCATGATTTGCAGAGCACCAACGGAACCTATCTCAACGGCGTTCGTATCCAGCGGGCGTCGCTCCATCCTGGATGCGTGATCCAATTCGGGCGCAAGGGCCCCCGCTTGCTCTTCGATGTGAAGCCAAAGCGGGACGTCGAGGAGATCATTCAACGGCCATGGACTCGGGGCACGACCGTCTCGCCGTCGGCGGGATTGAGGGCGATGTCCGGTGAAGAGGCCTCAGACCACCTCTCGGGTCGATTTGGCGGACGAACGGTGGAACTCATGATCACGGCCGCCATTCGTCAGGCCTCATCCGAATGGCGGCGGTTGGTGACCATTCTGGTCATCCTGACCATGCTGGCCGTGGGTCTGTTATTCTATCTGTGGATCATTCGGCGAGACGGGGGTGGGCTTCCGTCCGGTGCGCCGGCCAGCACCTTTGCCCGTATTGCCCAGCGGAATCAATCGGCTGTCGTCCTGGTGACGGTGACCTTCGAATTCGTCGACCGCCGAGGTCGGACGCTCTCTCAAGGGACGAGCGAGGGGACGGGGTTCGCCATAGACGGCCGCGGACTCATCGCGACCAACTACCATATCGTTCGTCCCTGGGAGTACGAAACCGGGTTGCGTCCGCCGGCGAGCGAGCCGCACATCACCTCGCTCCGCGTGATCTTTGCCGATCATCGGGCCGATGAAGCCATCCCGGCCTCCCTCTACCGGGCGTCGAAACAATTCGATGTCGCCATTCTTCACATCCAACCGCCTCCCCGAATGCCGTTGATCGAGGCCGTGGAACCGCAGCTCAGCACGGTGCATCAAGGCGATGAAGTGGCCTTCATTGGATTTCCCTACGGGTCCGATCTCCTGAGCACGACGGAGCAAGACCGGGCGACCACCACCCTGCGGCGAACCACGGTGAGTAAGGTGAGTCGCCATCTCATTCAGCTGGACGGTCCCATTCAAAGTGGATATAGCGGGAGTCCGATCTTCAATAGCGAGGGTCGCGTCATCGGCATGGTCACCGCCGAGATCGAAGATCGCGCCCACGTCGGTTCGCTCTCTATTGGCCTGGGGACGCCCATCGGGCGCGTCCTCGATGTGTTGAGACAACCGTGACCGCCCGGGAGCTCAATGGGGGGTGCCTCCCCGAGGGGCCGGGACGGAGGTCCCTCGGTCGGACCTTCTCTTGCCAAGTCCGACGGCGGTGACGTAGAATCTCAATCGACGGAGCGCACACTCACGATGGGGAGATCATGGTGGGGATTGACATTCGCGAATGCGTGACGCCCGATGACTTTCATCAGTGCGTTCACCTCCAACGTCGCGTCTGGCGGAGTTCGGATGTCGATGTGATTCCCCCCTATGCCTATGTCGTCACCCGGCATACAGGAGGATTCACGCTGGGTGCATTTGCCGCTGACGGTCAGTTGGTAGGGTTCACCCGCGCGCTGTTCGCTTGCTGGAGAGGGGAACTCTGCTATTACTCTAACATCCTGGCGGTGCATCCCGAGTATCGGAATCGGGGAATCGGTCGTCGATTGAAACTTCGACAACGAGAGTGGGCGCTGGCTCGCGGGAGGGATCTCGTCATCTGGACATTCGACCCGTTACAGGCCGTCAATGCCCATTTCAATCTCAACACGCTGGGGGCCATCGTGCGAAATTATGAAGTGAACTTCTTCGGTCCGCCCAGCAGCAGTCCCTTGCATCAGGGGCTGGATACCGATCGGTTGGTCGTCGAATGGCACGTGGATTCTCCGCGCGTTCGACGTCGGCTCGGCGGGCATCGGGATGATCCGCCGCCCGCGGCGACGGTGGTCATTCCGCGGGACATCAACGTGCTCAAGGTCCAGGACCCGGAGGCGGCGCGGGCCTGGCAACGAGACGTGCGCCGTCAGTTCACCGAGTTGTTCGCCGCCAGCCTCTATGCCGGAGGCGTTCGGCCGAGCCCGGATGGCTCCGGATATCAATATCTCTTCTACCAGGATCGAGTATGAGAATCGAACATGTGGAACTCCGCGAAATTCAGATGTCGCTCATTGCTCCGTTCGAGACGAGCTTCGGCCGAACCGAGCGCCGACGTATTGTTCTGCTCCGGGTCCGCGATGGCGATGGAGTCGAAGGATGGGGCGAATGCACGGCCGGTGAGACCCCGTTTTATAACCATGAGACCACGGATACGGCGTGGTTGATTCTCACCGAGTTCGCCATCCCCCTCATCCTCCATCAAGAGTTGACCCATCCCTCAGAGGTCGCCGAGCGCCTGGCTCCCATTCGCGGCCATCGTATGGCCAAAGCGGCACTGGAGACGGCCTGTTGGGACCTTCAGGCCAGAAGAGAGGGGCGCCCACTGTGGCAATTGTTGGGTGGCGAGCGAGAAGAAATCCCCTGTGGCGTCTCCATCGGCATTCAGCCCACGGTGGACGAGTTGCTGGAGACGATCGAACGGGAAGTGGCTGCCGGGTATCAGCGCATCAAACTGAAGATCAAGCCGGGACTGGACGTGGAGCGCATCGCCCGAGTTCGTGAGCACTTCCCCACCGTTCGCTTGATGGTCGATGCCAACGCCGCTTACACGCTGCAGGACGCTCCCGTTCTGGAGCAGTTGGACGCCTTCGATCTGATGATGATTGAGCAACCCTTGGCCTTTGACGACCTCGTCGATCACGCCACCCTCCAACGTCGACTGCAGACCCCCATCTGCCTGGACGAATCCATCCTCACGGTGCGCCACGCCCGTCAGGCCCTGGAGATCGGCGCCTGCCGCATCATCAATATCAAGCTGGGGCGGGTTGGAGGGTATGCCGAAGCCAAACGCATTCACGACTATTGTGCCGAGCGGCGCGTTTCGGTGTGGTGCGGCGGGATGTTGGAATCGGGCATCGGTCGGGCCCACAATGTCGCCCTCTCCACATTGAGAGGATTCACGCTTCCCGGCGATGTCTCGGCGAGCAAACGATATTGGGAGCAGGATATCATCGATCCGGCCATCGAGGTCACCCCTCGGGGAACGATCCCGGTCCCGACGGGGCCGGGGCTCGGATACGAGATCGACCATGAGCGGATCGAAGCCCTCACCGTGAGGCGAAAAGTTCTCTCATGAGGGGTGGGGTGATGGTCCGCGGTCATCACCCCGGCCGCGTAAGGAGAAGGGGCCATGGCTGAGAGACTCGATCACATTCGCCGCAAAATCGAGAAACTTCGCGAGCAGATTCGCTATCACGATTACCGCTACTACGTGCTCAACGATCCGGTGATCTCCGATTTCGAGTATGATCAACTGGTCGAGGAACTCCGGCGATTGGAGGAACAATATCCCCAGTTCATCACGCCCGATAGCCCCACCCAACGGGTCTCCGGTCAACCGGTGGAGGGATTCGAGACCTACGTCCACGCCCGTCCCATGCTGTCGCTGGACAACAGCTACTCGGAAGCCGACATTCGCGAGTTCGACCGTCGCATTCGGAAACTGGCGGCCGGGCGCCCGTTCAACTATGTGAGCGAGCTGAAAATCGACGGCGTGAGCATGGCGCTCCACTACTCGGAAGGCCGGTTGGTTCGCGCCGTGACGCGCGGCGATGGGGTGCGTGGAGAAGTGGTCACCGAGAACGCGCGCACGATTCGCTCCCTTCCTCTGGTGCTGGACGACGAGGTACTCTCTGAACTCCTCTCCCGACGGCGCCGATCGGCGCGCGCCGATGAGGTGGTCGTCGAGGTTCGAGGGGAGGTCTTTTTGCCCCGGGAAGCGTTCTCGGAACTCAATCGGGAGCGGGCCGAGGCCGGCGAACCGCTGTTTGCCAATCCTCGTAATGCGGCGGCGGGGACGCTCAAGCTGTTAGACCCTCGTATCGTCGCTCAGAGGAAACTGGATATGTTCTGCTACGCCCTGCTGGTCGATAATGAGCATCCCTTCGCGACGCACTGGGAGGCGCTCCAATGGCTCCGGCGAGCGCGGTTCAAGGTGAATCCTCACAACCGGCTCTGCTCCGGCATCGAGGACGTGATCGATTACTACGAACAGTTCAAAGAGCGGCGAGATGCTCTCGCTTACGAAGTGGATGGCATCGTGGTCAAGGTCAATCAGACGGCACTTCAGGAAGAATTCGGCGCCACGGCCAAGGCTCCCCGATGGGCCATCGCCTACAAATTCCCCGCTCGGCAAGCGACCACCCGCGTCAAGGATATCATCGTTCAGGTGGGACGAACCGGTGCTCTCACGCCGGTAGCCATCCTGGAGCCGGTGGAGATCGGCGGGGTGACGGTCACCCGATCCACGCTGCACAATGAGGACGAGATCGAGCGACTCGGCGTGAAGATCGGAGACTGGGTGTTGGTGGAGCGAAGTGGAGACGTGATTCCCAAGGTGGTGAAAGTCATCCCCGAGAGGCGGACGGGCCGGGAGAGGCCATTCAAGATGCCCGACCGATGTCCCGTCTGTGGCGGACGGGTGGTCCGACCGCCGGGCGAAGCCATTCGACGATGCATCTCGGCCACCTGTCCGGCCAAGTTGAAAGCGGGCCTCAAATTCTACGCTCATCGCCGGGCCATGGACATCGAGGGGCTGGGCGATGCGCTCATCGACCAACTGGTCGACCGCGGCCTGGTCAAGGATTTCGCCGACCTCTATCACCTGAAAAAAGCCGATCTGATGAATTTGGAGCGCATGGGCGACAAATCGGCCACCAAGCTCCTGGAGCAGATCGAGGCGAGCAAGAATCGGGAACTCTATCGGCTCATCTTTGCCCTGGGCATCAGACACGTTGGCGAGCGGACGGCTCAGATCCTGGCCGAGCACTATGATTCCATCCAGGCGCTGATGAATGCCTCCCGGCAGGAATTGGAAGCCATACCCGAAATCGGCCCCATCGTCGCCCAGTCCATCTACGAGTGGTTCCGCGAACCGCGTAATCGGAAGTTGATCAGCCGATTGAAGGCGGCCGGCGTCCGGATGAAGCGGGGGCCGGAAGCGGCCCGGCGGGGGACCAGACTGGCCGGGTTGCAGTTCGTTCTCACCGGGCGACTGGCGTCGATGACCCGCGAGGAAGCGACGCGCCTCATCGAACAGCTGGGCGGGCGCGTCGCCTCTTCGGTGAGTCGGAGAACGAACTACGTCGTTGTCGGCGAGGAACCGGGATCGAAGCTGGATCGGGCCCGCGAGTTGGGTATCCCCACCCTGACCGAACGGGAGTTCCTGAACATGGTCGGCCGTCAATGAGGGGCGCGGGCGGCCAGGGCCCCGACATCAGAATACCGGTGCCTCCAATCGTACCAGCGGATCTTGAGCAGTTCCACGAACATCCTCACCGAATCCCTCACCATGTGGACGCGGCTTCCCGGCGCGTGATTCCATATGACGGGCACTTCGGCAATCCGGAGCCCCCGTTTGGTCGCCAGAAAGAGGATCTCGACATCGAAGGCAAACCCGTGGATGCGTTGCTCTTGGAAGATGGGGAGGACGCTCTCGCGACGATAGGCCTTGAACCCGCACTGGGTGTCTTTGAATCTCAACCCGGTGATCATGCGCATCAGAAAGTTGAACAATCGGCCGGCATAGTCCCGCCAGATGGGCTGGCGCTTCCCGATGAGACGTCGATCCACCGCTCGCGATCCGATGGCAATATCGCACTCCCCTCGCGCGATCGGCTCAGTCAGCTTGGGGAGTTCGGTGATGGGAGCCGACAGGTCGGCATCGGTGAAGGCGACCACCTCTCCCCGGGCATGGAGCACCCCCTGCTTGACGCTATACCCCTTCCCACGGTTTTGGCCATTCCGGAGGACGACCAGCCGAACGAAAGACGATGGGTGCGTTCGCCCAAACTGCCGGACGATCTCCACCGTCTCGTCGGTCGAGCCATCATCGACAACAATGACCTCGCTGGGGCCAACTCGCGCGCTCAGATAGGCGAAGACCTGGGCCAGGCTCCGCTCAATTCTCGTGGCTTCGTTGTACGCGGGGATGATGATCGAAAGAGCGAGTGGCGTCGACATATCTTTCTCCTCCAGTATGAGGGATGGGAGGGGAAAAATCAAGTGGAGCGGGGGTCAGAAGGTGGGGTTCGGCCTTAACTCTAACTAAAAAAACGAGTTGTGTCTGAACTCCGGGAGCGATGCGGCCCCCGATGCCCAGGGGTGAATTTTGCTTGACGATATCTTGACAATTCGAGACTCAGAAATTATAATAACGCCTGGTTCAGATTTTGGAACCGATATCATTCCAAAGACGAAGGAGGTAGTTATGGCACTGAGCATACGCCCGTTACATGACCGCGTCGTTGTTAAACGTTTGGAAGCCGAAGAAGAAGTTCGTGGGGGGATTATCATTCCTGATACGGCCAAGGAGAAACCGCAGCAGGGTGAAGTCGTTGCCGTGGGCAACGGCAAGATCCTGGAAAATGGCACCCGATTGGAGATGGATGTCAAAGTCGGTGACCGGGTACTGTTTGGCAAGTACTCGGGGACCGAAGTGAAGATCGATGGAGAAGAGTATCTCATCCTGCGAGAGGATGAAATCCTTGGCGTCATCGAGACGGCCAAGAAGACCAAATCTGCGAGCAAGTGACCAAACTCTTGTGAAGGAGGTGTAAGGGGATATGACAGCAAAGGTAATCGTCCATGGTGAAGAATCGCGTCAAGCCATCCTCCGGGGAGTCAATAAGCTGGCTGAGGCGGTGAAGGTGACCCTGGGTCCCAAAGGACGAAACGTGGTTTTGGAGAAGAAGTTTGGATCGCCGGTGATCACCAAAGATGGGGTGACGGTGGCCAAGGAGATCGAACTCGAAGACAAGCTGGAGAATATGGGAGCACAGATGGTACGGGAAGTGGCCTCCAAAACGTCGGATGTCGCTGGCGATGGAACGACCACGGCGACGGTGCTGGCGCAGGCCATTTTCCGCGAAGGGCTCAAGATGGTGGCTGCCGGCGCCAACCCCATGGCTCTGAAGCGAGGTATCGACAAGGCGGTGGAGCGCGTGGTTGAGGAGATCAAGAAGTTGGCCAAGCCGGTCAAAGGGGATGCCGTTGCTCATGTGGGAACGATCTCGGCCAATGGCGATACGACCATCGGGAACCTGATTGCCGAAGCGATGAACAAAGTGGGCAAGGACGGGGTGATCACCGTCGAAGAGTCCAAGACGCTGCAGACGGAGCTGGAAGTCGTCGAGGGCATGCAGTTCGACCGGGGATACCTGTCACCCTACTTCGTGACCGATGCCGAACGCATGGAGTGCGTCCTCGAAGATGCCTACATCTTGCTGCATGAGAAGAAGATCAGCTCGATGAAGGACCTGCTCCCGTTGCTGGAACAGATCGCCAAGGCGGGCAAACCGCTCCTGGTCGTGGCCGAGGACGTCGAAGGAGAGGCGTTGGCCACGCTGGTGGTCAACAAGCTGCGGGGAACGCTTCAAGTCTGTGCGGTGAAAGCGCCGGGATTTGGCGATCGGCGCAAGGCGATGCTCCAGGATATCGCCATTCTCACCGGCGGGAAAGCGATCACCGAAGATCTGGGCATCAAGCTGGAGAATGTGCGCCTGGAGGATCTCGGCCGAGCCAAGAAGATCGTCGTGGACAAGGACAATACGACTATCGTGGAAGGAGCGGGTAAGGCGCAGGACATCGAAGCTCGCGTCAGGCAGATCCGCGCCCAGATCGAGGAGACGACCTCCGATTACGATCGCGAGAAGCTGCAGGAGCGGCTGGCCAAGCTGGTGGGCGGCGTGGCGGTGATCAAGGTGGGTGCGGCCACGGAGACGGAGATGAAGGAGCGCAAGGCC
>RFHM01000041.1 GCA_003696865.1 Acidobacteriota bacterium
GGCCCTGGCATGAGACCACCGCCTCACACCCCAACCCTGAGCTTTCCGACCATCCAACCGTGGGGAGTCCAAATCGTGAGGTTGATCCCGTGTCGTCGCAACTGAGAGGAAATCCTACCGTACAGCCTGCATCAACGATGTCCAGTCACCGGCGGTTCGCAGCCTGCCGCCAACCCCTCGCAAGGCCTTCACCGCCTCCTGATCGCCGTGGGGAATACCCTCCGGCATCCACCGACCAAGGCAACGCTCATCGGCACACACCCCAACTGCCAGCCGTGATTTGAGCCCCTCAAGACTACCGCGGTGGGTGGCCTCTATGGTGTTCATCATTCCTTTCGTATCATAGACCTACTCGGCATTATTGTCAAGAAATTATTTCAGCGCTTTCAGCCTTGACCTTGACAAAATAAGCGCGTGGGAGGTTCCCATTCGACAGCCCTCAGCCCGTCGTCAGTGGTGACACACTCAACCCGCCGACGGCCCCGTCGGGCATCAGATTAGAGTAATCGCGGAGGCATCGCGCACCCTGGCCTTCACACTCAGGATACGTCCTGGTAGCGTTTGCCGGTGGAGGCTGTCTTTACTCGACCAATTGACCGAGCAGATGGGCCATCGACGGAAGAGAGCCACCCTGCGTGTCTGTACTCCAGGACTCGATCCTCATCCCATCGAACTCCAACCGGACGAGGGTCGGCCGCCGATTCTCCGTTGACGCGCAAATCCTTATTCATCTTGACAATTCCCAGCTTGAAGGATAGCTTTGTAGTTTTGGCTGGAGTCATCGTCGTTCGATATGTTTGAGGCATTATCGGACAAGTTGAGGCGGGTTATACGCGACCTTCGCGGTCAAGGGAAGATCACCGAAGAACACATCCAGGCCGCGATGCGCGAGATTCGCATCGCGTTGCTGGAAGCCGACGTCAACTATAAGGTCGTCAAGCAGTTCATCGATCGCGTCAAGGAGAAGGCGCTGGGGCAGGACGTACTCGGTTCGTTGTCGCCCGGTCAACACGTCATCAAGATCGTTTACGATGAGCTGGTGGAGATGCTGGGCGGCACATCCACGCAACTTCTGTTCACCCCACGGAACCCCAACGTCATCATGCTCGTCGGCCTCCAGGGCTCGGGGAAGACGACGACGGCAGGGAAGCTGGCTCACTATCTGGCTCAACGCGGTCGGAATCCTTTGCTTCTCTCTACCGACGTTTATCGACCGGCCGCTCGCGAGCAACTGGCCATCATCGCTCGTCAGATCCACCGTCCCATTTACGAAGATGGCGACTGTCATGATCCTCTGGAACTCTGTCGCCGAGCGCGCGCCCACGCCCAACTGACCGGATTCGATACCCTGCTGATCGACACTGCCGGCCGGTTGCATATCGACGATGCGCTGATGAATGAATTGGAACAGATCAAGCGCGAGATGCGCCCCATCGAGGTCCTCTTCGTCGCCGATGCCATGACCGGTCAGGATGCCGTCAACAGCGCTGACCAATTTCATCGGCGAGTGGGCATCTCCGGCGTCATCCTGACCAAGATGGACGGCGATGCGCGTGGAGGGGCGGCCCTGTCGATCAAAGCCGTCACCGGGCAACCGATCAAGTTCATCGGCGTGGGCGAAAAATACGACGCATTGGAGCTCTTTTATCCCGATCGCATCGCCTCGCGCATCCTCGGAATGGGGGATGTGCTCACCATGGTGGAGAGAGTCCAGGCGCAGGTCGATGAGCAGGAAGCCAAGCGCCTGGAGGAGAAGCTGCGCAAGAACGCGTTCACCCTGGAAGATTTTCGCGATCAACTGCGCCTGGCCAAACGTCTGGGTTCGCTCGGGAGGTTTTTGGAATTTTTGCCCGCCGACGTGCTCAAGATGGTGGGTCTGGATCGACTCACGCCCGAGCACATGGCGATGATCGATGACCAGTTGAAGCGTACCGAGGCGATCATTGATTCCATGACGCCTCAGGAACGCGTCAACGACCGAATCATCGATGGAAGTCGCCGCAAACGCATTGCCCGCGGGAGTGGAACGTCGGTGGAAGAGGTGAACCAGTTGCTGAAGCAATATCGCCAGATGCGAGAGATGATGAAGCACATCGCCGCCGGCCAATGGCCGGGCGTGGGCACGCTCGCCCAGCAGACCAACAAGCGCCGGAAGCATCGGCACAAAAGGAAGAGGAGAAGGAGATGATGAGCTCTCCGACCAACCGACGAGCGGTGGGAAGCGCAGAGCCTGGGCGGGGTCGGGAGCAAAAAAGAGTTGGAAAATTTGCCGTATCACCATATAATAGGAGGGTAAAGCGTTGTTAGCCATAAAATTGATGAGGATGGGAGCCAAGAAGCGACCGTTCTACCGAATCGTGGTGGCGGAGAAACGATCGAGGCGAGATGGGAGGTTCGTCGAGATGCTCGGTTATTATGACCCGGGCAAAGATCCCGCCGAGATCAAAATCGATCAGGAGCGGGTTCAGTTCTGGATGCAACGAGGCGCTCAACCGACCGATACCGTGCGCCAGTTGCTGAGACGGCATGAGAGGGCAACGCCTTGACCTATGCCAGAGTTGGACGTGGATGATGTCTCGCCTGGAGATCGAGCCGGTGTGAGCGACTCCGCTGCTGAGTCATGAGAAAATCGGCGAACTCAGCTCGCTATGATTCCCAACACTGATCAACGTTAATCAAGGGGGGCACGACGATGAACGAAGAGGGCACACCGATCAAAGATACCACCCCGGAACAAAAAGGGACGTCCATGAGAGAGTTGATCGAGTTGATAGCCAAGGCGCTGGTCGATAATCCAGATCAAGTGGAAGTGAAGGAGATCGAGGGACAGGCGACGACGGTGCTCGAACTCCGAGTGGCCCGGTCTGATTTGGGCAAGGTCATCGGCAAGCAGGGTCGGACGGCGCGCGCCATCCGGACTATATTGAGCGCGGCGGGCATGAAACTGAAAAAGCGATTCTTGCTCGAGATCATCGAATGAGCCCATGAGGAGTCCATCACCGTCTCAAGACGAAGATCCCTTTTCTCCGCCCCAGTCGGAACTCTTTGCCATTGCCCGCCTCACCAAGACGCGAGGCCTCCGGGGGGAGGTCGTGGCTCACCTTTTAACCGATCATCCCGAGCGCTTCGCCAAGCTGCATCAGGTGTATGTGCAGCGGCCCGATGGCGAGCTTGTGGTGCTCCAACTGGAACGCCATTGGTTTCATCAAGGGCGCATCATTCTGAAGTTCGTCGGATACGACACCATTGAACAGGCTCAGCAGTTGGTTGGAGGCATCGTCAAGATCGGCCGGGAAGAGCTGGTCGAACTGGGAGAGGACGAATATTTCCATTTCCAGCTCATCGGCTGCCAGGTGGTCACCAGAAGCGGCACGCCCATCGGAACGGTGACCGAGATCATGGAGACGGCGGGGACGCCGTTGCTCGTCGTCCACGATGAACACGGAGGAGAGCACCTCATTCCATTTGCCAAATCCATCTGCTCAGACGTGGATGTTCAAGCCAAACTCATTCGGATCGATCCTCCCGAGGGATTATTGGAGTTATGAAGCGCGTCATGGGAGCATGAACCGCGAACGCCGGTGCGCCTCGTCTCGTGCCGGGTGACGGTGCTCTCTGGCCGTCATCTCGCTTTACACGATGCGATTTGATGTCTTAACCATCTTCCCGGGCATGTTTCGCGGCCCGTTGGAGTATAGCATCCTCAAGCGCGCACAAGATCAAGGGATCATTCAAATCCACATTCACGACTTGCGAGACTATGCCACGGATAAACATCGGATGGTCGATGATCGACCCTTCGGGGGTGGTGCGGGGATGGTCTTCAAACCCGAGCCCATCTTCCGAGCCGTGGAAACACTGATCGGTGGCCGGTCCGTGCCCGCCTCGACGGCGGTCATCTTACTCTCACCCCAGGGACGCGTCTTTCATCAACGCGAGGCCGAGCGCCTGTCTCGGATGGAGCGTCTCATCCTCATCTGTGGTCGTTACGAGGGCGTCGATGAGCGAGTCGCCGAGCATCTGGCTACCGATGAAATCTCCATCGGCGACTACATTCTCACCGGCGGCGAAATCCCGGCCATGGTCATCATCGATGCCGTGACGCGGTTGCTCCCCGGCGCACTCGGTCATCACGCTTCGGCTCAACGGGATTCGTTCGCCGAAGGGATTCTCGATTATCCCCAGTACACGCGTCCGGCCGATTTTCGCGGTCTCAAAGTCCCCGACATCCTCCTCAGCGGTCATCACGCCGAGATCGAGCGGTGGCGGCGACGTAAAGCGCTGGAAAAGACGCTACGGGTGCGTCCCGATTTACTGGCCCGGGCCCACCTGGACGAACGCGATCGCGCCCTGCTCGACGAAATCAAAGCAGAGCAAGCCTCACGCCGAAGAGGCGATCCGTCGACCGACAAACCGACGGCCTGAGCTCATCGAGAGAATCGCGCGATGCGCCTCCTCTGCGCGATGCCTCAGCGTCCACATTCGAAAGGCCTCATCGCGACAACGGACGACCATCGGAGCAATACACCAGACCGCCAGGCCACTCGTTGTGGATTTTCGTCTCTCCACATCAAAGAGTGTGATATGATTATAGGGCATGAACACGACCCGGGAGGGCTTGAACGGTGGCGAAGCTCAAAACACAACTGAAGCGGCTCCACGAGTTGTTGCATCCTCTGCTCGTCGAGGTGGAGATGGCCATCGACACGGAGACGTACCCGGACTGGAGCGTGGTCAAGACGAACTTGTTGGAGGCTCTGGAGATCGTGCGCAAGCTCGAGCGAGATCAGTTATGGCGATCGTTCAATAAATAGCCGAGGAGCGCATCCATCGAGGAGGAAGATGATGAGGCCATCGACGAACACGTGGATTTTGTTTCTCCTGCTATGCGCCGTCGTCGCACTGCCGGCGTGCGCCAGAGCGCCCTCCAACTCCAGGGAACGAGCCCTGCAAAGGAGCGATGAAGCCGACCGGGCGGCGATTCGCGCCGTATTGAATGAACAGGTGGAGGCCTGGAATCGAGGTGATCTGAAAGGCTTCATGCGAGGATACTGGGCGTCGGACGATCTGACGTTCTTCTCCGGAGGGACGAAACTCCGCGGCTGGCACGCCACGCTCCAACGTTATCGGCGCCGCTATCACGCCGAAGGCCAGCCCATGGGACACCTCCAATTTCGGGATCTGGACATTCAGTTGCTCGGACCTCGGAGTGCTCTGGTGCGCGGTGAATGGAGACTGGAGAGGCCCCCGAAGTCCATGGATGGATTGTTCACGTTGATTTTCAGGAAGACGCCCCGCGGATGGAAGATCATTCACGACCACACCAGTCGTCGATAGGATGAATCCGCCGTCCCCATACGCTACATTCCTCGTCCGGAAAAGGGATATATCAGCTCAAGGCCGGCGGGCGCGGGCATTCACCGCTCGATCGTCACTCGCTTGATGACGACCGGTTGCAGCGGCTTGTCACGAGCGTCCCGCGGCACGTTGGCAATCTTTTCCACGACCTCCTGCCCCTCGACGACCTGTCCAAAAATCGTATGACGATGATCGAGCCATGGCGTGGGGGCGACGGTGATGAAGAACTGACTCCCATTGGTATTGGGACCGGAATTGGCCATGGCCACCCGGCCGGGCCGATCGAATTTCAGTTCCGGATCGAATTCGTCTTCGAATTGATAACCGGGGCCGCCCGTCCCATTCCCCAACGGATCTCCTCCCTGAATCATGAAATGGGGAATGACGCGGTGGAAGGTGAGCCCATCATAGAATCGTCGCTTCACCTTCTGTCCCGTCCGCGGATCAGTCCACGATTTCGTTCCCTCGGCGAGTCCAACGAAGTTTTCCACCGTCTTCGGCGCTTTGTCCGGGAAGAGCTCGAACTTGATGCGCCCCAGACTGGTCTCCAGGACGGCGTACATGTGATGCCTCGTCCCGAACTTCTTTTTGAGAAGGTCCACCCCTCCAAATTCAGTCGCCCACACACCGAGAAGGACGAGAAAGATACCCCAGATGATCATATATCGAGAACGTCTCTGCCACCAGTGGCCCGATTGATCAACAGCAGGTTTCGATCGTCCAGAGCGCCCCCGTCGTTGCCGGTTTTTCTTGCGTCGCCCCTTCTTACTCATCGACGGCCGCCCTCCTTTTGAGCCGATGGTTTCGACTGGTCGATGGGAACGCGCTTGATCGTCACCTTGCGCATGATGACCGGCTTGAGCGGTCGATCGGTCCGTGGATCGGTCGGGACGCGGGCAATCCTCCTGACCACGTTCATTCCCTTCACGACCTGACCGAAGATCGTGTATTTCCCATTGAGCTTGGGCAACGCCCTCAGCGTGATGAAGAACTGACTCCCATTGGTATTGGGACCGGAATTGGCCATGGCCACCCGGCCGGGCCGATCGAATTTCAGATCGGGCACGATTTCGTCTTCGAACTTATACCCGGGCCCCCCTCGGCCATTGCCCAGCGGATCACCTCCCTGGATGATGAAGCCATTGATCACGCGATGAAAGGTCAATCCATCGTAAAACCGCTTCTTCTGTCGCCGTCGGGTCAGCGGATGCGTCCACCATTTTTTCCCTTCGGCCAGCTCCACGAAATTGGCCACCGTCTTCGGCGCTTTGTCCGGGAAGAGCTCGAACTCGAACGTGCCCATGTTGGTCTCGATGGTGGCATAGAGCTTCACGCCCTCGTATGATTCCTTGGCCGTCTCTTCCTTCTCCGGCACCACCTTTTCTTTCACTGGAGAGGGAGCCTCCGCCACTTTCTTTTTTTCTCCGCCGGTGTTGCACCCCATCACGCCGAGGAGCAGGAGTGAAAGAGCCAAAAGACCAGCATATATTCTCATGATTGGAGTTCCTCCTTCTCTCTTGGCTTACACGCACCACCGTAATGTCCGGAATCAACTGACCTTATCAATCGGGTGCCAATCATACCTCATGGATTCCCGGCATGTCCATGGTCATCCCCGAAGTTTATGACGCCGCGGATGACCACTTGAGGCAATTCGAGGAACACGCCATCCCCTTTCGTGCCACGCGCTCTTGCAGCGCACCTCCCCAACGGCGCTTCCCCATCACGCCGATGAACGGAATGTCGGGTGGCGTTCTTCGAAACGAAGCGCGACCGGGAAGAGATGACTGGTCGTGAATCAGACGGAGGGAGGGGGAAACGTTCAATCCGATGAGCTCGATGAGTATCGGATCAGGGAGACTTTCGACATGTTCATGTCACCGGATTCCGGAGACCGTTCCCCGCCACACGGCTCTCGGCCGCTCACCGAGCGGCGCGGGCGCGTTGAATGCGCCGGAGGAACTCATCGGCCTTCACGTAGCCGACCACGCGCGCCTCCTCGACTTCGCGCCCCCGAGCATCGAGAAAAATGATGGTGGGCACGCCGCTCACGTTGAACTGTCGGCGCAATCGCTCGGCCTCCGGCGACTCATACTGGGTCATATCCACTTTGACCATCACAAAGGGCTCGGTCGCCTCGATGACCCGCTCATCGCTGAATGTGAATCGGTCCAGTTCGCGGCAAGGAATGCACCAATCGGCGTAGAAATCCAGAATGACCGGCTTCCCCTCCTGCTTGGCCTGCGCCAGCACTGTGGGATCGTAATGCTGCCACGTGATGGCCGCGGCCGGAGTTCGCGGCACGATGGCGAAAGCGCCGACGAGCAAGCACATGACGCCCACCGTCTTCTTCAGCCAGTAAAAGACGCGACCGCCGGTACTGCTCTTCTCCACCCAGCCGAGATAAATACCGGCCACCACGGCGAGGATGAACACCGCCCAGGGCACGAGCGCATCCGGCAATAAGGGAGCGACGAAATACAGCGCCAGCCCGATCAACAAAAAACCAAATAAGCGCTCGACCCAAATCATCCAGACGCCCGATTTGGGCAATTTCTTCAATCCGCCGGAGAACGTCCCCAGCAACACATAAGGCGCTCCCAATCCCAATGAGAGGAAGAAGAACATCCAGAATCCCAACCAGGGATTCCCGGTCGCTCCCACATAAGTGAGCAGTCCGATAGTGATCGGTCCCACGCAGGGAGCAGCCACAATCCCGACCACCAATCCCATGCTCAATGCTCCCAGCAGACCGCCACCGGACTGACCGGATACCTTCTCCATGATGAATCGCGGCGGTCGAATCTGATAGATGCCGAACAGACTCAACGCCAACAGAACCATGACCCCGGCAATGCCGATGAGGACCCAGGGATTCTGAAGGAATGCGCCGAACATCTGCCCGGTGAGAGCCGCCACCACACCCAGGGTCGAATAGGTGATGGCGATGCCGAGCAGATACATGAGCGCCAGGATGAATATGCGCGACGTTCGGCCCTCGCTCTGATGGCTGAAATAACCCAGGGTGATGGGAATCATCGGATAGACGCACGGCGTCAGATTCAATCCCAACCCGAGCACGAAGATGGAAAGCAGCGTCAACACCAATCCTTGCTCTTCCATCAACCGGGCGATGCGGCTCTGGCCGCTCTCCGATTCCCTGGCCGATGCCCCACTGGGCGGTACCATCAGACCACCGGCACCAAAGATATCCGTATGAATCGGTCGACTGGGGTGATCCAGACCGACGATGCGTATGGGGATGGTCACCGGGAGCCGAACCGGTGCCAAACACATCTGATCATTACACGCCTGATACTGAAGCGTCCCTTTGATGACTCTCTCTCCGGGCGGCAGGTCGCGAGAGACCGTCACCGGGAAGCGCATGATGATACGCCCCTGGTAGACGTCCAATTCCTGATCGGCGAAGGCGAATCTCAGTCGAACGGGTTTGGGGTACTGAATCTCGCCGAAGGTGAGCCCCTCGACCGGTTCGAGCGTCAACCGAGTGGGTATCAGATACTCCAGCGTCGGTCGATGGGCATTAATATGCCAGCCCTCCTTCAATTCGGCGATCACCGCCACCTGAAAGGCGCTGCCCGGATGCACGTTATCCACCGAGAGCACCGCCCGCGTTTTCACCAGATCTTTTCCCGCCGTCAATTGAGCGTCGACGCTCCCGACGAGCATCACATACACGAGGAGAGCAACGCTCGCCATTCCCATTCTCATCATCATCTTCTTCCCTCGCATTGACACGGCGTCAAGTATAAAACGCAACTCTCAAGAAGTATAGGATGGAAAAGCGTAACACGTGGAATTGAAGAGGGGGTAAAAAACTGTAAAGCGAGAGACCTCACACGCCAATGCCGCCCCCAAGCCCACACCGGGCGCGCGTCGAAACGAGCGGAAGAGGTGGTTGCCATTGGTGATCATCGCCCGACGCACTCCACGCACGTGATCAAAGGCGCTGATGCCTTCTGATGCTCTATTCGTAACTCAATGCCCGGACCGCATCCTGATTGGCCGCCGCGAAAGCCGGATAGAGCGCTCCCAGCAGCCCGCTGGACAGACCGATGACCATAGCCAGAAACAACTCTCTGGGCTCGATGGCGACGGCCATGTCCATTGTCCGTTGCAGGATGAATTTCGTCACCAGCGAAACGACAAAACCCACGCCCACTCCCAGCAGGCTGAGGAGAAACGCTTCTTTCTCGATGACGCTGATGATGAAGGCTCGAGAAGCGCCCAAGCTCTTCAAGATGCCGATCTCCCGAGTTCGCTCTTTCACCGCCGTGTACATGGTCAACAGGATGACCAACACGCCGATGACCGCTTCCAGCCCGACGAC
>RFHM01000310.1 GCA_003696865.1 Acidobacteriota bacterium
CTCGTCGGTGGATGCCATGGTCCGGCGAAGCAATGGTGATGCTCAGGTTGATCCGGCTCGTCTCGTTGATGAGTTCAGCGGCCCAGGGGGCGATCTCCGTATCCATGCGATCATCGACGAGTACGGGGCCAACGCTCAATAAAATATCGGCAGCCGATATCTGGCGATCGATCGCCCTCAGGGCAGGAAGAACGTCTCTCCACGAACGACCGGCCATATACTCAGGGAGAGGCTGCGTCGCGATGCGCAAGGTTTGGACGCCGATACCCGCGTCGGCAAATCGCTGGCGCGCCTTCTGGAGAAAGCGTATAGCCGATTCGATCGGACCCAGGTCGGCGACCGTCTTCAGATTGACTCCGGCAGTGATGGTTCGAATTCGATATCGGTGCGCCGCGATTGAGCGCTCTCTCGAGAAACTCACCGACTGAGGCTGGGGATGATGGCGATAGTCCTCTCGGAATCTTTCGGTGAGAACCGTCGAGACACCGATGGGCTTCGGCGAGAGCACCATCAAGCTGGCCACATAGTTCAAAAAGTTTCGTCGGGATTGATCGAACATTACATTCTCCTCGTAGACGCAAAGTCGATGAGCGATCTCCTGAAGGGCGAATGGGCATTCTATCCTATCGCTGAGAGGGCGCGATTCGTTCCCTTCAGTCGTTCGCTTCTTGATCATTGGACGTTCACTTTTTGGTTGGTACGATCACTCGCTCGACATGCTCGCGGTCGAGCAGTGTATTGAAGGCTCCGAGGTCCTTGCTCAATACCGTATCGAGTTCGGCCAAGTGGCCGGCCAGTTCCTTCTTCAGATCCTGGAATCGTTCATAACAGCCTTTGGTGGGACGGGCATCCTGGAAGTTCACCACCGTGTAGAGATAGGCGATCTGATTATCCAATCGCGGCGGGAAATTGATCGGATCTTGGCGACTCTCGTTCTTCGTCTGGATGAGTTGTTCCTCAATGGCGACGAGCTTCTTGATCAACGCATCGGCACTGCGCTTGATCGCCTCATCATATCCGGCGTTCACCGCCCTCTCGGCGATGGCCTGAACCTGCTCCTTGACGGCCCGGATGGTCCGAATGGCGTTATGCGTCTCGTTGAGCTTTTCGAGCACGGCCATGGTCAGTTTGAATTGCGCGCGCAGATCCTCATCGCTCACCGACCATCGGGGATCTTTGACCACAGTGAACGATTGCGTTTGTGACCAGTCTCCCCAGGTGAGGCGCACCTGATACGTTCCCGGAGGTGCGGTTGGTCCTCCAGTATAACTCAACGACATCACCGCGCCCTTGACCAGTTTGGGAGCTGGATAGGTGAGATTCCACGAGAAACGATTCATGCCCGCTTCGGCGGGAATCTGCTTTTTCTCTCGCGGTCCGAAAGGCGTTTCCTCTGATGCCGTCCCTTCTTCCTGTTTGCGGCTGGAAAACGTGCGGATGACCCGGCCCTGGGCATCGAGAATCTCCAGTTTCACCTCGCCATCCGGCTTCTCGGCGAAGTAATAGCTGATCGTCACGCCCTCGGGTGGATTGCTGGGCGCGCGTGGTCCGCGGAACCCCCGGAGGCGCGTCCGATAGGCCGTTCGCGGTTTGAACAGGAAAGCCTTCGATCGGGCGACCTCATCGGTGAGCTGATGGAGAGGCGTGAGGTCATCGAGGATCCAGAATGAGCGGCCTTGCGTGGCGACGATCAAATCCTTCTCGTAGACGATGAGATCGGTGATCGGCGTGCGCGGCAAATTGAGTTGCAGCGACTGCCAGTGCTTCCCGTCATCGAAGGAAACGTACATGCCGAACTCCGTCCCGGCATAGAGGAGGCCCTTCCGATCGGGATCTTCTCGAACCACGCGGACGAAGTGATTTTCTGGAATGCCATTTTGGCCATCGGTCAGTAGCTCCCAGGTGCGACCGTAATCGTTGGTGCGAAAGATGTAGGGGTGGAAGTCATTCCGACGATATCGATAGACGGCGATGAACGCTCGACCGGGATCGTGCGCCGAGAGTTCGATCATGTTCACCGTCCCTTCCCGAGGCATATCGGGTGGGGTAATGTTCTCCCACGTTTTGCCATTGTTTCGCGAGATGTGCACCAGTCCATCATCGCTCCCCGCCCAGAGGACGCCGGGTTCGTGGGGAGACTCTTCGAAAGCAAAGATGGTCGTGTAGACCTCAACGCCCGTATGGTCGTGCTGAATGGGACCACCGGGAAGGTCGTGGTAGGCATCATTATTGGTCGTCAGATCCGGGCTGATGATCTCCCAGGTTTGTCCATGATCGGTCGAGCGATGGACGTATTGGGACGTATGATAGAGAACGTCGGGATCGTGTGGCGAGAGACGGATGGGCGCATTCCACTGGAAGCGATATCGCATGTCGCGCGGAGCCACACCATCGTGCATTTGCGGATAAGTGGTGATGTTTCGTATATGTCCCGATCGGCGATCGAGGCGGGTGATCTGACCGATATAATTTCCGGCATAGATGATGTTGGGATCCCTGGGATCAACGGCGATGTGACCGCTCTCGCCGCCGCCAACGGCGTACCAGTACTGCTTGGGCGTGATGCCGCCGGGACTTCGACTGGGAATGGAGATGGTGCTGTTATCCTGTTGCGCCCCATAAACGCGGTAGGGAAACTGGTGATCGACGGTCACCCGATAGAACTCGGCCGTGGGTTGGTTGAGTTGCGTCGACCAGGTCTCTCCGCCATTCAGCGAGACACACGCGCCTCCATCATTCCCGTTGATGAGAATGTGAGGATCGTGGGGGTTGATCCAGAGGTCGTGAGTGTCGCCGTGAGGCACGCGAATGCGCTGGAAGGTTTTCCCACCATCGATGGACTTATAGAATCCGGTATTCAAGGCATAGACCGTATTCTCGTCCTGCGGGTCGGCGTAAATATGACAATAATACCAGTGACGTTGCAGGAGTTTTCGTTCTTTGTTGATGCGCGTCCAGGTCTTGCCGGCATCATCGGAGCGAAACACGCCGCCGCCGTCTTGGGCCTCCATGAGCACCCATACGCGGTCGGAATTGGCCGGCGAGACGGCGACGCCGATCCTTCCCGTCAATCCTTGAGGGAGCCGGCCTTTGAGTTTGGTCCATGTATCGCCCCCATCGGTCGTCTTGTACACGCCGCCTTCCTCGCCACCGTCGATGAGCGTCCATGGTTTCCGCTCGACCCGCCACATGCCAGCGTACAAAACGCGCGGGTTATGGGGATCCATGGACAGATCGACGGCACCGGTTTTTTCGCTGATGAACAGGATCTTCTCCCAGGTGCGGCCGCCGTCCGTGGATCGAAATACGCCACGTTCGGGGTTCGGGCCGAAGACGTTGCCCAGAACGGCGACGTAGACGAGGTCGGGATCTCGAGGATGAATTCTCACGCGGGCGATTTGACCGGCTCGGGCGAGGCCCACGTGCTGCCACGTCTTACCGGCGTCGGTCGATTTATACAGGCCATCTCCAATGGAGACATTCCCTCGTGGACATGCCGAACCGGTGCCGACGTAGACGACGTTGGGGTCAGAGGGCGCGACGGCGATGGCGCCGATGGAGCCAACGCCGAAGAAGCCATCCGAGACGTTCTTCCACGTCTCTCCGGCATCGGTCGTCTTCCACACGCCACCGCCGGTCGCCCCCATGTAGAACGTATGAGGTTCATCGGGAATGCCGGTCACGGCGGTAACGCGCCCACCACGGTAGGGCCCGATGAGCCGATATTTCATGGCCTTGTACAGGGCCGGATCGTATACCTGGTTCTTCGTCTGATAAGCATGGAGGCGAACGCTGAGCGATGCGCTCACCAGCAGAGCGATAAACACCACAAAGAGACGCGTTCTTGGATAGAAATGCATAGGTCATCCTCCTGAGATTTCGAGTGGACGGAGTTCGTCGAGTTCATGATAGGTGCTGATCAATCATCGGCGCTCAACGAGCCGCTCACTCATAGGCGTGGACAATGGATACGTTGAGGCTCTTAATCCTCCTCGGTGAACCGTACGGGTTGTCGCAGACGCTTCGTCTCACTGCGTCGCCGTTTGGCTTCTAATCGACGGCGTCGTGCTTCGCGCGTCGGTCGGGTTGGGCGGCGGACCTTGGGTTTTTCGGCGGCCCGACGAATCAATTCCACCAGGCGTTGAATCGCCGCTTCGCGATTTTGTTTCTGGGAGCGAAATTGTTGCGCCTCGATGATGAGCACGCCGTCGGAGGTGATTCGATTCCCCGCCAGAGCGATCAGACGTTGACGAACATCATCGGGCAGGGAGGGGGAACGCCGCACATCGAAACGGAGCTGCACCGCCGTAGCGGCTTTGTTGACGTGTTGTCCACCCGGTCCCGAAGCGCGCACGAATTGCCATTGGATTTCGTCCTCGTCAATGGTAATTGATGGTGTGATCCGAAGCATGGCGATATCGTTCAGTGCGTGATGATGAACGCAATGCCCGAACGTCCTGGGGCGATGCTGAGCATGCGAAGGAATCACCGATCGGCGATCACCAGCACGGCCGCCCCTTCAATTTGGCCCGCCCGCAGGCGATTCAAGGCCTCATTGGCCTGATGGAGAGCGAACGTTTGCACCGACGTTTTCACCGGAACTTGGGGAGCAATCCGGAGAAACTCTTCGCCATCGCGGCGGGTCAAATTGGCCACCGACCGGATAATCCGCTCTTCCCACAGCAGCCGGTAAGGGAAAGATGGGATGTCGCTCATGTGAATCCCGCCACTGACCACCACTCCGCCTTTGGCCGTCGCCCGCAGGGCTTCTACGACCAACGCGCCGACGGGAGCGAAGATGAGGGCAGCATCGAGTTCCTCTGGAGGGCGCTCGTCCGAGCCGCCCGCCCATACGGCTCCCAGACGGCGGGCGAATTCTTGCCCCTGCGCGTCGCCCGGTCGGGTGAAGGCGTAGATGCGCTTGCCCTGATGTACGGCCACCTGAGCAATGATGTGCGCTGCCGCGCCGAATCCATAGATTCCCAGTCGCTCGACATGTGGACCAGCCAGGCGGTAAGTGCGATAACCGATCAATCCGGCGCAGAGCAGGGGGGCGACATCGATGTCACCATAGGACGCGGGCAGTGGAAAGCAATACTTTTCGTAGGCGACGGCATACTCGGCGTAACCGCCATCCAGGGTGTAACCGGTGAAGAGAGGATGGTCGCAGAGGTTCTCCTGGTCTCTTTGACAATACCGGCAGGTGCCATCAGTGTAGCCGAGCCAAGGGACGCCCACGCGATCGCCCAACGTGAATCGTCGAGCGCGATCGCCCGCTTGGACTACCGTACCGACGATTTGATGCCCCAGGATGAGCGGGACCTTCGGATCGGGGAGTTCTCCATCCACGATATGTAAATCGGTGCGGCAGACGCCACAGGCGCGCACGCGGAGGAGAACCTGTTCCTCATTGGGTTGAGGGACGGGGACGTCCATCAACCGCAGTGGCTCGCCGGGCGCTTCCAAGACCATCGCCCGCATCGTTTGGGGAATGTTCATCGTTTACCCTCCATGTGGTTTCCACGATCGAGAAACTGCCCGAAAGTCAGCCCGCCGCGAACGGTGAAACAGAAGAGCGCCGGTATTCGGGATGATGCCGCCTATTCTTGAGCGAATAATTCATCGACGGGCAACGTCACGTCGGAGATTCGTTCCGGCTTCGGAATATCGCCGGGTTGAGCTCGCTGGAATTTTTGATACATATCGGCGGATGGCTCTGAATACACCTCAACGATACGCTCGGGTGAATTGACCGGCCACACTTCGGGGATACCGGCTCGAGCACAGAGCGGAAGCCCGATGCTTCGATCGTATTCCGCAGAGGTCTCGGCCACTTCAATGATGAGGAGAACATCTTCGGGAGTAGGGTGCGAGTGGGCATAGTCATCATCGCGTAGCTTGAGCAAGGCGATGTCTGGTTCCGGCTCTGAATGCTCGTCGAGTCGGACGGGATCTTGGACACTGATGATGACTTTTTGCTGCCCCTGATGGTGGAGGAGAGCGTCGAGCTCTTTTACACAAGTGGCGTGTCGGCTTCCCATCGGGCTCGTTCTGATGATCTCGCCTTCGATGAGTTCGACGCGGTCATCCTCGGAGAGAATCCCGGCTTCGACCATGCGATGGTATTCATCAACGGTGAAGACCGATCGTTGAACGTGAACGGCCATAATCACTCATCCCTTCAGATCGTTTTCACACACATGTTCAGTACCGGCACCAATGATACCATAGCCCGGGGTAACACGGGAGGGGGTGATGAACTGGAGCACGGTAATGGGGGCGTGAACTCCACCGATGTGAAAGCTCACCATGTTCCTTCTGCGCAGTGACTGATCTCGTGTGACGGCGTTCGCGCGGACGCCACCGGTGCAGGAGATCGATGAGCCTCCTTCTCATATTCATTCACGCTGGGCTCGCTTGGTAGAGCGCTTCGATCTGTTCGCGAAAACGGGCGGCAATGGCCTCTCGCTTCAATTTGCCGTTGGCCGTGAGGAGACCATTTTCAGGGGTGAACGGCTCTTTGTGAATGAGAAAGGCGCGCACGCGCTTATAATGGGGAAGCTCCGCATTCACCCTATCCAGTGCGCGCTGAACGTGATCCGGAGTCACATCGCCCGTCACCAGAGCCGTCAAGAAACCTCGGCCATGGCCGAATAGGACGACCTGGGCAGCGCCGGGCAACAGTCGCAAGAGCTCGTTTTCGATTGGCTCGGGGGCGACGTTGTGTCCGGAGCTCAAGATGATCAGGTTCTTGATGCGCCCGATGATGCGCCAGTAACCGGCCTCATTGACCTCTCCTTGATCGCCGGTGTGGAACCATCCGTCTCGAAGGGCCTCGGCCGTCTCCTGGGGGCGATTCCAATAGCCCTGGAAAATGTGAGGACCGCGGACGAGGATCTCGTCATGTTCTCCCAGTTTCATCTCAATGCCCGGAATGGATGGACCCACCCAGCCGGGTTGAAAATGGTGTGGGTGATCCATGGTACAGATGGCCGTGGTCTCGGTCAGCCCATAAACCTGCAAGACAGGAATGCCCAGCATCATGAAGAAAAGTTGTGTTTCTTTGGCCAGCGGGGCCGACCCACAGATGAGGGCTTTGAGGTGAGGGCTGATGCTCTTGCGAATGGTGGGAAAGAGCAGTGCGCTGGCCAATCTCAACCAGAGAGAGCCGGCTGGCGACGTGCGACCTTCCTGCTGGCGAAACCAGGCTTCCCGAGCGCGGTCGAACAGGGCGGCGACGAGACCACCTCTCTGCCGCAACTGTTCCTCGATGCCCGCGCGCAGGCGTTCCAGCAGTACGGGCACGTTGAGGAAGTAGTGGGGTTTGGCCAGCTTGATCTCCTCCATCAATGCGCTGAGGTCGGTCGATAGCGTGAGCACGCTGTTTCGTGAGAGGCAGGTGAGCAACAGAATCCAGGAGCCGGCGAAACAAAACGGCAAATAATGAAAGACACGATCCGGCGTTCTCGATGGCCCCATCAGCTCATCGAGCCGTCCGAGCGTGCGAGGGATCATGAAGCTCACATTGCCGACGGTGAGGACGACGCCTTTGGCCGTCCCCGATGTCCCCGAAGTGTAAATGATGGTCACCGGATCATCATCCGAAAGAGCGCGCGGAGCCTCCGCCAGAGATCGATCCTGTGTCGAAGAAGCGAACACCTCGTCGAAGAGATGCGTCGGTGGACCCGCTGACCATTGTTGAGCAATGCTATCTCTCAGCGTTTCGTCACCACAGAGGACGAGGGAAGGGGAGCAATCTTTCATGATGGCCACCAGTTCTCTCGGCGCTTGTCGCGTATAGAGGGGCACGACAATGATACCCTCGGCCATCAGGGCCAGATCCAGCGCCACCCAGCGAATGCTGTTCGCTCCGAGCAGGACACAGCGATCTCCTTTCCGAAGACCCGCCTCGATCAAGAACGCCCGAGCCGTCTGAATAGAGGCGAGGAGGTCACGGCGGCGAGCGGCGATCAGGTGAGCGCCTCGGACTTCCTGGAGAATGACGCTGTCTGGCGACTGCCTCAGACGATGAAAGATGACGTCGAGAAAATTCATAGCTCGTTTCTATAGCCACTGGGAATTCCGTTGTCAATCTCTCGGGAGATTCCTCGTGCACGTCTACTGTGGGGGCGAGTGGAGAGGTCTACCTCGCATCGACGTGTAGCGTTTGCGGAGGGAGAAGAGAATGGAACTCTCGAGGCTCACATCAGAGCCGATCGTATCGCCAAGACAAACCGGTCGAAACACGTCGTCTTCTTCTGACGACCGCATCTGGTGAGGGACACAAACAACTTCTGCCGCAGCCCGGCGCTGAGTTCCAGTTGAACGCCTTTGCCAGCCTTCCCGCGATTACAGAGGTTATTCCGATCCTCGCCACGAAGGGTAGCACTCCGAGGCGTTCGTACTACGAACCCAGCTTTCTGGAGAGCCGCGCTGATGCGCCGGCGTAATTGGACGTCTCGGCCTCCCACGTACACGATGGGATCGTCGCCCCCCTCGCCGTGGATGGTGATGACGCGCTCGGAGGTTTGGACGAGTTGCAGACACTGTGGCTCGTCGAATCGCGTGCTGGTGATGTGAAGGGCTCGATTCCCGTTCCGTTTGATCCCTTCGAAGGCATAGAACGAGAAGTCATCGCCGGCTATGGCTTCGGCGATTTCGGACGTTCCCGGTTCGATGCCTCCTCCATGAGGCGCGACGATGACCGTTTGGGCGCATTTGCCCACGCACCAGCGAATGCGAAAGTCGGTGCCCTCTTTTTCGTTCTGACCGAGTTGTTGAAAGTTCTGATACTTGCCCATAGCTCTGAGCGCTTATCGGGTCGTCGTATTCGGCTGTGGTCATCCAGGGTCGATC
>RFHM01000311.1 GCA_003696865.1 Acidobacteriota bacterium
CCCTTCACCAGCCCAATAGTGAGTCCATGGTCCATCGCTCTTCGGCGCGGAGGACGCCTCCGTCGAACCGGGGAGTCGACCCGGGGGCTCATTCTCCTTGGCCGAACATCATTTGACACCGCGCGCCACCCGATAATAAAGTACCCTCCGGCCCGGGAAGAGACGGACACCGGCGATGGAAGGGCGAGCGCTGGACGAGAATCGATGACCTGGGAATCGGTCACAGAGACGCGATTGCGCGTGCGCTATGCGGAAACCGACCAGATGGGCATCGTCTATCACGCCAATTTCCTGATCTGGTTCGAAGTCGGCCGCGTGGACTACTGTCGCCGTCACGGTCTCGATTATCACGAATTAGAACAGCAGCAAGGCCTTTTTCTGGCCGTCAGTGAAGCTCGTTGCCGCTACATTCGTCCCGCTCGATTCGATGAAGAAATCATCGTACAAACGTCGCTGAAGCGCCTGCGCCGGCGATCGCTGACCTTTGCTTACCGCGTCCTTCGAGTGGCCGATGGAGCGGTGTTAGCCGAAGGAGAGACGGTTCATATCGTCGTGAACCGAAATGGCCGACCGCGCTCCCTGCCCGCCCAGTTCGCCCATCTGCTCCAGCCTTGACAGGGAAATTGTTTCGCGCCATATTAGTCCGACGTGGGAGCTGGGTATGCGCAGAGGCGACCGAGACATCTCCAACGACCAGGGACCAACGCCCACGCTGGGTGAGCAACTCAAACGAAGACGCGAAGAACGAGGAATCGAACTGAGCGAAATCTCCCAGGCGACGTGCATCGGTCTTCGCTTCCTTCGCGCCATCGAAGAGGATGACTTTCAATCGCTCCCCGGAGGATTGTTCACCCGCTCATTCATCCGCGCCTACGCTCGCTATGTGGGTATGGACGAAACGGCGGCCATAGAGCTCTACTATCAGCAGATCGGATCCGAAGCGCAGAAGTCATACGACCTCCCCAGCACGGCTCTTCCCGGTCACAAGCGCTCATCCACCTGGGCGAATGTCACTATTGCCTCGGCCGTCCTGGTCGTCCTGGTGATTGGTGGCATCGCCGGCTGGCACTACCTTCGTCGAGCGAAGACGACGAAACAACCGGTCACTACTCTGCCGACTCACCAGAGGAGCGCCGCTCCGCCCCCACCTCCTCCCCCAGAAGAAAAAGCGCCCTCACCACGATCTCACGCCGACGAAGTCCCTGGAACGACCAACACACGGCCATCTCCCCGTTCACCGAAGCGCGAGAAGAAAGCTCAACGATTGCAAGCCCCATCGGACGCCTCTCCTCCACAACGGCAGCCGTCGGCTTCGGTTGCGCCTCCTCGGGTTCTGCCCACCGTCTCCCGCTCGACGCCATCCCCTCCACGCGTCCAACTTCGGATGAGCGTCGTCGCCCGCGACGATTCCCGGATCTCGGTTCAAACCGACGAATTGGATCCGCAAACGGTGATCTTGCCCAGGGGCCATACACGCATTTTCACGGCCAACGACCGCCTGATTATTTCCGCCGATGACCTCTCACGGTTGAACATCACCGTCAATGGACACCAACTTCGATTCCCTCAGCAACCATCGCCGACCGACAAAGTGATCATCACCCCCCAGAACCTGCACCGCTTCATCCTCCGCCGATAGACGCCTGGACTCAACGCTCGCTTAAGCTCTCCCCGGTTTTCCCGAGGACTCCCGTCGCTCACTGTGGCGAGCATCGGGATTTTGGTTTATAATGGAAGCATCCGATGGGGGATCATGATCATGGCCAGGCAACGAACGATAGACACGGAGCGAGGCATCACCATCACGGTCGTCTTTGGCTTTCTTGGTCTCACATTGCTCGCCGCGAGCATTCGGGCTCAAGGGACTCCTCCTTCATCGCAGCAAGCGCCTCCGGTGAGATTGGACGTGAACCTGGTCACCGTCCCGGTGACCGTCATGGATCCTTACGAGCGATTCGTGACCGGATTGCGCAAGGAACATTTCGAAATCTACGATGAGAAGGTGAAACAAGAGATCGTCTTCTTCGCCGAGGAAGACGCTCCGGTGACCATTGGCATCGTCTTCGACGTATCCGGAAGCATGAAGGAGAAAATCAACCGCGCCCGCATTGCGCTCAAGCGATTCATCGATCATTCACACCCGGATGATGAATTCTTCCTCATTGGCTTCAACCACCGAGCAGAATTGTTACAGGATTTCACCAAGAGCGGCGATCTCATCATCTCGCGCTTAGTGCTGGTCGAGCCGGGTGGCCGCACGGCCCTTTATGATGCGACCTACCTGGCCATCGAGAAGGTGGCTCACGGTCATCACAAGCGCCACGCCATTTTGATCATCAGCGATGGCCAGGACAATTCTTCCCGGTACACCTATCGTCAACTCCGCGATCTGATCAAAGAGACGGGCGTTCAGATTTACGCCATCGGCATCTTCCGACTGTATAACCAATCGGTCACTGAAGTGGCCTTCGGTCGGGCCGTTCTCGAAGAGATCACCTCGATGACCGGTGGGCGGGCATTCTTCCCCAACAGTCCGATCGAATTGGATGACGTGATCACCCGCATTGCTCTGGAACTCCGCCACCAGTACAACCTGGGGTTCTACCCGACCAATGTGGCGCTCGATGGAGATTGGCACAAGTTGCGCGTGAGGGTCAAACCGCCGCGAGGTCTCCCGCGCCTGCACGTCCGCGCCAGGGAGGGATACTATGCCAAGTAATGACCCGAGGCTCGCCGTCGCCAGAGCGATCGCCGTTTGCCGGTCCTTCCTCTCGATCTCGATGAGAGGCGTTTCTTTCGTTCTCCCGTTGGTGATCGTCGCCGGCCTCATCGGATGGAGCGATCCGGCGGTCTTCTCTCAGGCACAGCGGAATGAAAAGCCCACCGGTTCACAGCAGCGGCCCTCCGGAGCGGTCGAACTCTCCTCGGAACTCGTCGTACTGAACGTGACGGTGGTCAATCAAGCCAATCAGCCGATCACCGACCTGACTAAGGACGACTTCGTCGTTTACGAGGATGATGTACGACAAGAGATCGCTTTTTTCAGCCAGGAGGAGGTGCCGGCCAGCCTGGGGTTGGTCATTGATACCAGCCGGAGCATGGCGCGGAAGTTGAACAAGGTCATCGCCGCCGCTTTGAAGCTCGTGCGCGAGAGCCACGAGGACGACGAGATCTTCGTGGTTCAGTTCAAAGCGGAGGCCGAACTCCTCCACGACTTCACCAACAATATCGACGAGATCGAGGATGCGCTCAGCGATCTCGTCGCCCACGGCCAGACGGCTCTACTGGATGCCGTCTATCTCTCGGTCGAGCATGCGCAAAAACACGGGCGCTATCGGCGAAAAGCCATCATCTTGATCACCGATGGCGAGGAACGAGACAGTTACTACACGCGGGAGCAGGTTCTCGAACTGTTGCGGGAATCGGACGTCCAGGTCTATGTCATCGGCTTCCCCCAGGGACTCGATATGGATCGATACCATATCTTTCGTGGAACGGGGAGACGAAAGATGGGGCGACGCGAGCGGCGGGCGCGAAAGTTACTGGACACGCTGGCCAGAGTCACCGGCGGACGAGCCTTTTATCCAGACCGCCTGAGCGATCTGGAATCCATCGCCCACGCCATCGCCCATGAGCTGCGCACGCAATACATCATCGGCTACTATCCGACGCGTTCGGAGCGGGATGGAACCTGGCGATCCGTGCGCGTGGTGGTCAAACCGGACCGGAGAGGAGGCCGACGCATCGCTCGCACGCGATCGGGCTATTACGCCACGGCTCGACCCACCGCTCCGTGATGAGTTGCCCCCTCGCTCACGATTGGGGAACGATTGGCTTCGTTCTCCCAGCCAAAGACGAAAAGGTTATGGAGGAGGTTTGTGGTATGCGCAGATGGCAACGATATCTGGTGGAGGGACTCGGTATGATCATACTGCTCGGCCTACCTCTTCATCCATCGGGGACGGCAAAAGGTCAAGGCAACGAACACTGGAGCACGAAAGAGCATCGGCAATCTCTCAGTCTGACCATATACAACACGAACCTCGGTCTGGTGACGGAGCGACGAACAGTGGAGCTTCCCGAAGGCCGGGTGAAGCTCCGATTCACCGACGTTCCCCGATCCATTGACGCCACTTCGGTACAAGTGAAATCGCTCACCGATCGAGACGCTCTCTCCCTCATCGAACAACAGTATCGATTCGACCCCCTCACTCCCGAGACGCTCTTGAAGCGCTACCTGGGCAAAGAGGTCATCCTGGTGGGCACCCGTCTGGAGGAGAACACGGAGACGGTTCAATCCCAGCGAGCCACCCTGCTCTCTTATGAGCAGAATCAGGCCGTGTGGAAGATCGGCAGCGAGATCGTGATCAATCCCTCGTATCGCGAAATTCACTTCCCCACGCTGCCCGAGGGGTTGACGCCCCAACCAACTCTGGTGTGGCTGCTGAGGAACAGTCATGCCGGCCGACAGACCATCGAGGTGAGTTATCTCACTGAGGGTCTCGATTGGCAAGCACATTATGTCCTTCACATTGGACCGGAGGGGACGCAAGCCGACCTGAAAGGATGGGTGACCATCACCAATCACAGCGGAACCGCCTACGAGGATGCCGATCTCAGTCTCATCGCCGGCCAACCGCGTCGGGTGAGCGAACGACCCTCACCGCGTTATCCGAGAGCCGTACAGACGATGGCCGCCAAGGCCCCGGTGGAAGAGCAATTCGCCGAACGGCGTTTCTTCGAATATCACCTCTATCGGTTGAATAGACGAACCAGCCTCCCCGATCAACAAACCAAACAATTGAGCCTGATCAGCGCCTCGGACATGCGACTGACCAAAGAGTATGTGATCAACGGGCAGCGCACCTATTATCTGCAGCGACTCCGTCCGGGCCAGCCGGTCAGAGAGGAAGTGGAAGTCGCCGTCCGGTTCGAGAACACGCAAGATAACCACCTGGGGGTGGCGCTACCTGCGGGCATCGTGCGCGTGTATCAAGCGGACGCCGACGACCACGAGCGGTTCGTCGGGGAAGATCGAATCCCCCATACGCCCGATGGAGAACCGATCCGCGTTCGAGTGGGTACGGCCTTCGACATCGTCGCCGAGCGAAAACAAACCGAATATCAGAAAATGGCCGACCGCCTGTTCGAATCCGCATTCGAGCTCACCATCCGGAATCGGAAACAACAGGATGTCACCGTCCTGGTCAACGAGCCCATCAGTGGCGATTGGGAGATCATCAGCGCCAATTATCCCTACGAGAAGACCACGGCGGGATCGGTCCAATTCACCGTGCCGATCACTGCTCAACGAGAAGCGGTGCTCGTCTATCGGGTGCGCGTCCGCTACTGATGATGAGGTCCGCCCAAGCTCATCGATCGACGCCATGCTGGAAGAATCGACTCTCGATCTCCGCGGCCACCTCCTCGGCTTGCTCGATCAGCGTCAGCGCCCGGGCATAGATTTGCTGGCTGAGCGTCTCGTCGGCGATCTCCTCCGAGCGGGCGATGAGATCGAAACAAGCCCCCTTCACTCCGGCCAAGGCCAATTGAGCGGCGAGCGCAATTCCCGGTGCCCAGGGGGCTCCTGCCTCCATCATCTTCCCGAGCAGGCGAAGAACTTCTACCATCCCATCGGCCATGTCCAGCGATCGAGTCACGATTGGCCGCTCGGCTCGATCACCAATGCCTTCCCTCGGGGAGGAGCCGGGCCGATCGCCCGCTGCCCGGTCATGACCATGAGCCGCTCCATCGTTGATGCTGTCGACGAGCGCTCTCTGGATTCTCTCCAATCGATCGAGAACGGACTGGCGCTCTTCCGTCCCCGCGCCCGACGCTCCACCAGTGGACGTCAGGCGAGCGACGAGGTGTCCCAGGGCGGCAGCGAGCATCCCGCTGATGGCGGCGGCGCCCGACCAGTCGGGCGCCGATGTCCCCTCGCCGAGGCGATCGACGAACCGTTTCAGCGAGGCGGAGACATCCGATCGGCGATCGGCCGCCTTTGACTGCCGGGAGAGGGCGGCCTGAAGCCGATTCTCCAGCACTTGATCGCGATGAAATCTGCGCAACTGCAAATGGCGCGCCGCACAGGCGTCCAAAGCCGCCTGAGGTACGAGCCCGACGATTTCACTCTCCAGGACGGTCACCCCGTAATAGTCGGCCTCGCGTTTGACGAACTCGAAAGCTTGAAAGAGCGGCGTCGCCTCATAATTGACGAGATTCATGGACACCTGAACGAGGCCCCGCTCCTTCAGCTCGAATCCCAAGGCCTTGACGTATCGCAGCCCTCCATCACGACCTCTCACCGCCTTGGCAATGGCCCGAGCCACGTTCACATCGGTCGTGCGCAGGTTCACGTTGAAGGCGATGAGTGGCGCGCGGGCTCCGACGGCCGTCGCCCCCGCCGTCGGATGCAGGCGGCGCGGCCCGAAATCAGGAGCGCGATCGGCGTCCGTCTGTATGGCCTGACGAAGACCTTCGAATTCCCCACGACGGATAGAGGCGAGATCTTCCCGCTCTGGCCTGGTGGCCGCTCGCTCATAGAGATACACCGGGATGCTCAACTCTTCGGCGATGCGCCGACCGACCCGGCGAGCCAGTTCGATGCATTCGTCCATCGTCACCTCTCGGATGGGGACAAAGGGGATGACATCGGTGGCTCCAATGCGCGGATGAACGCCTTGATGTTCGTTCAGGTCGATCAGCTCGGCGGCCTTGCGGGTCGCTCGGAAAGCCGCTTCGGCCACGGCGTCGGGTTCGCCGACGAATGTAATGACCGACCGATTATGGTCCGGATCCATCTGTCGATCAATGACGACGACATCAGAGACCGATTCGATTGCCGAAACAATCTGTTCGACGACCGCCGGCCGTCTTCCCTCACTGAAATTGGGAACGCATTCGACGATCTTTTCCACCGCTCACTCCACCGAGATCAATGACTCCAGCCATCGCCCGGCGCGCTTCGCCGATGATCGCTTCATGACCGATGACCGGGTTCTCCATTCATTGCACCGAGACGCGATTGACGCCGCCCGGTCATCGACGATGACCGAGGCGGGTCCCGTTATATCACCGATCAAGCCCGTCTCCCGGCCATCAGCCGGGCCGTCGCCCGATGCGCTTGGGCCGCTTCTGCTGTCCCGTGCGCCGTTTGAGGCGTTCGATGGCCAGCGTGGTCGCGCGCACCAATTCGGCATCTTGAGCCCGAAGTAACGGCCGTAATCTATCGATGGCCTCCCGAGGTCCCACTCGCCCCAATGCTTCCACGATCCACTTCAATCCGGGGAGCGAGGATTGACGAAGGTAGGGATACAGATCTTCGGGATCCACTTCCAACAGATACTCGTAGGCTTGTCGCCGCCGACCGGTGCTCAAGTCCAGAACGATGGCCTCGATGTACTCTCGCCGCCCCAATTTATAGAGGGCGAAGGCCTGCGCCAGCTTCACCACATCGTTTCGCTCGCGCAGTCGGTTCCGCGAAATGCGCTCGACGAACCGACGATCGCCCACCCGCGCCAATCCCTCGCAGGCATACCGCCGGTGATCTGCCACGGCGGAGGAGAGGTTGGCCACAAAGATGTGCACGGCCGAGGGGTCGCCGATCGATGCCAAGGCTTGCAAAGCCAGCTTTCTCGTCTTCAGATCGGGACTCGACCGATATACCTCCATCAACTTGGGGACGGCATCCTCGGATCTGAGAATCCCTATCGCCGTCAACGCCTGATAGCGCACATCGGCATCATCATCGTCGAGGAAGGGGATGATGAACGAGGCCGCCGCCGGATCTTCCAGTTTGATGAACGTCCGCAAGATCTCGACGCGCAAGAAGCTGTTGGCGAACATGAGATTGCCCAGCTTGGGAATGGCGCTCGTCGCCCGAAGCACGCCCAGAGCGCGAATGGCCGAGGTCTTGACCTCCCGGTCTCGATCGCGCAGGGCGACGTTGACCAGAGCCTCGATGATGTCCGGATGAATCCGCGTATAGGGCTCGACGATCGTGGCCTCATAGGTGCTGAGAAATGGATTGAGCCGCTGGAGTCCCTGCCGATGCGCGGTGATGAAATCGATATTGCGCTCGATGTAATACATCACCAGCCCCACGATGGCCGCTTGTCGAACGGCGGCATCGGCATCACCGAGGGCGGCAATCAGCGCTGGAATCGCCGCCTCATCTTTGATCAATCCCAGCGACCGCGCGGCCAGCCGTCGAACCTGAGCATCGCTGTCATGACGCAACGCCTCCATGAGCGGTCGGACGGCAATCCGTTCGCGTCGATGACCGAGCTTCTCAGCCGCTTCCCGACGGGATTTCACCAGAGGACTATGGAGATTGGCGATCAGCTCTTCGGTCGTCTGAGCGGCCGCGGCGAAAGGCACCAGCGCCAGAGAGAATGCCAGCGTAAGAATGATCAGTGAAACCTGTGGACGCGTTTCCATGGTTGCTCCTTTCGGCGAAGTCAACCACACCCACTCTGACATCTCCCACCATCGGCCTGACAGCCGATGTAAGGATATGTTGACCTTCGCTCACCTGTCAATGTACAGGGGAGGATTCATATCGACCGAATAGCATGGCCCAGGAAGAGCGCTGTGCGGTCGGTGACTGGCCACTCATCGGGCAGTCTCCAGACAATGCCCGGGGACCAACATCAGACCTCCCTCGAAAAGAGACGACGGACGACCGACGCTCTCTTTTCATCCCCTCGATGTGGCTCGGGCGCGCGCCCCTCAAAAATCACCGCAAAGGCGCAGAGAACGCCGAGATCCCCCAACGGGCTCTTTTCATCCCCTCGATGTGGCTCGGCGCGCGCCATGGGTGACGCCGATGGAAATATTGCCCCGGGAAGCGAGATCCTCTATGATGAGGGAGAGGAAAGGGAGAGCGTACATGGTGTGGGTCATCATCATCCTGGCGGGGATGGGTTTTTACATCTCGACCTATTTCACGCTGGTCGCCTACGGTGTGGTGAGCGCGACGACCCGCCTGATGCCTTCGGTTTGTCGGCTGGACGAGCGGTCTTGCCAGAGCGTGCTCTATACTCCCTACGCTCGCCTATTCGGAGCTCCCAATTTCGTGCTCGGCCTCTTCTATTACGCTCTCATCCTCGTATCGGCGGCTGGAGGATGGCTGGCATCATCGCCCACGCTCCTCATCGGTCTTCGGGGCCTCGCTTGGGCGACGGTGGTGCTGGGTCTCTATTTGACGTATGCGCTCATCGAGCGCGTGCGCGTTCACTGCCTCCTCTGTTATGCCGCTCATGTGATCAACCTGGCGTTGGCCATCTGTCTGACGCTGGTGTGAACCTCGCCCACCGCCAGGCGAGGTAAGACGCCGATTGCGACGCGCCGCGGCAAACTCATCGCTCCCCGGAGGCCGTGCAAGGCGACGGACGTATAACCAGAACGCTCGAGAGAGGCTACGACCATGTTCGATGCTCTACGCCGCCCGATCGAAACCCGCCGTCCCGTTATTGAAGAACCGTCGTCAAGGCGATAGCTTCGAACGAGCAGGAGTCGACCTCAGGTGACCGCACCGCGAAGAGGTCGAAGAGGGCGCCCCACCGGCTCGCCCCGATGAAGCGCCCCTCCTCCATGGGAGCATCTCCTCCATCGCCCCCCGGGCGGGCTAAGGAGTCCCCGCCTGCGCCGACGATTGATAGGTGTACGCCTGGCGAGCGACGATCTCGCCGAACTGATCGGTGATGATGACATCGACGGCGCCGGCCATGTCGCCGGGTGGCACGGTGACGATCAGTTGGAGCGAATCCACTCGTTCGATGCTCGTGGCCGGGCGACCGCCAATGGTCACCGAGTCGATCTCCCGGCCGAATCCGGCCCCTTCGATCATCACTTGATTCCCACCAGACAGCGGACCCTGATCGGGAACGAGGTCTCCGATGAACCGCCTGAAAGCTCGACCATCCACTCTCGTGCCCGGCGAAAACAACGTCTGGTCAGCGCCCATGATCTGAGAGTGGTTATCGAACGGGCCGACCAGATCGGGATTGCGGTTGAACGACTGGAACACCGGTTGAGGAACGGGATTCTGGGCGTCATAATCGAATCGCACGACCTCCCGACCCATGGGATCCCGGACGATGACCGAATCGCCGCTATTATTGAGCGCCAATCCTCGAGCCCCGCCGGCCACGAACAGGAGGCCCAGCGCCCGGACATTCCCGAATTCCAAGGGAGAGAGATCGAGATCACCCCCACCAAAAATGACCGCCGCTTCCCCGGGAGGGATGACCGTCCCGGCGGGGAAAAAGAAACTCCCTGCCGAGCCGGCATCGTCGACCTGGAAGCCGCTCACATCCAGGGGCTCCGTCCCGACATTGATCAACTCCACGAATTCATCCAAGTTGGCCTGACGTAGACCATCGCCATTGGCATCGCCCTCGATCTGCTCCGTCTCCGGATCATCGATGGGAACGCGCGCCAACACCTCGTTGATGATCAACGGGATGGGTTGATCCTGCGCTACGATCCGTCCCATGAGTGGATGTCCCGATGTTGGCGTCATCAAGAATCCCAACGCCGATGCCAGTATCGCCATCACAACGACCCGATTTCTGGGTGTATTCATGGGCTCCCTCCTTCATCACATTCGCACGATTCAACGACCAACAGATGGCCGCTCCGGGCGCCGTCGATCACAGCGCCTCTTCGCATCCGCCGCGGTGCGCTCATTCCCCATGCGCGTTTCCCGGGCAAAGGGGTTCTCGCGAGGCGATTCGTCATCCTCACCGGGCACCACGAACGACCCTCCCCGATCTCGTCGAGCTTCATCCTCGGTCGTCGATTTGTTCACATTGACCCCCATAATATACAGACGTATTTTTTCTCCAAAACCATTCGCTCAGGGAGAATTTTTTTGCCCTGATGGCCGAACCTCGAAGGTGGCCCATGGGCATTCGGTCTGCCCACACGCTCACCACGGAGGTGGCCACGGCGTTTTACAGTTTTTTACCGGCCATCGGTTGCCTTCCCCGGCGACATGGGAGATAATAATGGTCCACGAGCGCGCGACGATCATTATCCGGAGCCAGATGATGGATGCTCCTCACAAGTGTGGGATTCACCGGTACGTTGAGGAGCGAGTCTATTCGTGATGGAGATGTGCAGCCACTGACCTCTGGGAGGTGAGAGATGCGAGATCATCGACCATCTGACGGGCGTGCGGCGAGCCTTTCCCGCCGCGAGTTCCTGAAGATCTCGGGCCTTTCCCTTTCGCTCCCCGTGGTGACGGACTTTCGGGTCATCCGCGTGGCCGGAGCGGAGGTGAAAATATTCGGTCCGGGCAAGGTTCCGGTGACGCTGAACATCAATGGGAAAACCTACACGGCCCACCTCGAACCTCGCGTCACCTTACTCGAAGCGCTACGAGACGCGTTCCATCTGACGGGCGCCAAGCGGGTCTGCGATCGCGGAACGTGCGGTGCGTGTACTGTCCTCATGGATGGCAGACCGGTGTACGCTTGTTCGGTACTGGCCATCGATGCCCAGCGCCGATCGATCACCACCGTGGAAGGGCTCATGAATGAGGGTCGGCTGCACCCCATCCAACGAGCGTTCATCGACAACGACGCTCAACAGTGTGGGTTCTGTACGCCGGGGTTCGTCGTAGCTTGCAAGGCCTTCCTGGACAAAAATCCCCATCCCACTCCCGAGGACATTCGAAAGGGACTCGGCGGCAACTTCTGCCGCTGTGGAACCTACATGGGAATACGCGCGGCCGTGTTGCAAGCCGCTGGCATGCAGAAAGGAGGAGCCAGCCATGACTGAGCCACTCCACCCCTCGCCCGCCGAATACACCTGGCCGGAACGAGGTCACCGCCGACTGATCGGCAAACGTATCTCCCGCGTCGATGGGCCGGCGAAAGTCTCGGGGAAAGCCACCTACACCTATGACGTGCATCGGCCCGGTATGCTCTATGGCAAGATCCTTCGGTCTCCCTACGCTCACGCGCGCATCAAGAGCATCGACACGAGCGCCGCCGAGAAGATGCCCGGCGTCAAGGCGGTGCATGTCATTCAAGGCCCGGGCACGGAGATTTTCTGGGCGGGAGACGAAATCGTGGCCGTGGCCGCCGTCGATGAGCCGACGGCCGAAGATGCCATCCGGTCCATTCGCGTGGAGTACGAGATTCTTCCTCATCTCGTCATCGACACCGATCCTCAGCGCGCCGGCGACCTGGCCAAACCGACCGCCGAAGAGGTCGTCGGCGATCCTGACGCCGCGTTCCAACAAGCCGAAGTCATCGTGGAAGGCGAGTACGGATTGCCGGTCATCACCCATTGCTGCCTGGAATCACATGGGCTGGTGGCCGAGTGGGAAGACGAAGAGAACCTGCTCGTCCACATCTCCACTCAGGCGGTGAGCAGCATCCCCAATCAGATGGCCCGGCCCCTGGGCATTCCGGCGGGCAACATCCGAGTGAAGATGGATCACATCGGCGGCGGCTTCGGGAGCAAGTTCAGTCCCGACCGATGGGGCATCGTCGCCGCGCGGCTATCCAAGATGGCCGGAGGTCGACCGGTCAAGATCATGCTGGAGCGAGACGCTGAACTCATGGTCGCCGGGGCGCGACCGTCCGCGTATGGCCGCGTCAAAGTGGGGGCCAAGAAAGACGGAACCTTGTTGGCCTGGGAATCGACCTCCTGGGGAACGGGGGGCATGGGCGGCGGAGGACGACCGCCTCTTCCCTACATCTTCGAGATTCCCAACCAGCGGAAACAGCATACGGCGATCATGAACCACATCGGCAGCGCTCGCGCCTGGCGGGCGCCCAATCATCCTCAGGCCTGCCTCCTGACCATGGCCGCCCTGGAAGATCTGGCCGCCGAGCTGGGCATGGATCCGCTGGACTTCTTCCTCAAGAATATCGCACTCACCGGGCGGCGCGCCGAGATCTATCGCCAGGAACTCCAGATCGCCGCCGACCTCATCGGGTGGAAGAAACATTGGCACCCTCGTGGCGACCGGAGCCGTGGACCGATCAAGCGGGGGCTGGGCCTGGCCATTCACACCTGGGGCGGGCGGGGCCATGCCAGCAACTGCGATTTGACCATCCACCCGGACGGCTCGGTGGAGATCAAGTTGGCCTCGCAAGATCTGGGAACGGGCACGCGGACGGGCATCACCATCGTGGCCGCCGAGACGCTGGGATTACCCATGGATCGCATCAAAGTGATGATCGGCGACAGCCGATATCCTCCTTCGGGACCATCGGGCGGGAGCACGACCATTGGCGGAGTCAGTTCGGCCACCCGACGGGCGGCGCTCGATGCGCTCGACCAGTTATTCGCCAAGGTGGCACCGGCCCTCAACGCTCGCCCCGAGGACCTGGAAGCCGTCCAGGGACGCATCGGCGTCAAAGGCGATCCCAGCCGAAGCATGAGCTGGGAGCAAGCCTGCGCCCGGTTGGGGGGGATGCCGCTCACGGTGAGAGGACGAAATCCCGGACCGGGGCATCTCACCGGCAGCGGCGTCGGCGGCGTCCAGATGGCCGATGTCTCCGTCGACGTGGAGACCGGCGTGGTGAAGATCAACAAGATGGTCGCCGTCCAGGACTGTGGCCTCATCATCGATATGAAGACGGCCGAGAGCCAATGCTACGGAGCGATGATCATGGGCATTGGCTACGCGCTCTATGAAGAGAAGATCATGGATCAGCTCACCGGCCGCATGCTCAATCCCAACATGGAGTTTTACAAGCTGGCCGGGCTCGGCGATGTGGGCGAACTCATCGTCCACATGATGACCGGCCCGGGCTACGATGAGCGCGGCGTCATCGGGCTGGGCGAACCGCCGGTGATTTCGCCCGGCGCGGCCATCTCCAATGCCGTGGCCAATGCCATTGGCGTCCGCGTTCCCTATCTCCCGCTCACCCCGGATCGCGTCCTGGAGGCGCTTCACAAGAAGGGAGGCCACCATGCGACCCATTGAGTACGCCAGCCCACGCACCAAGGAGCAAGCCGTTCGCCTGCTGGCCAGTACCTGGGGGGAGACCGAAGTGCTGGCCGGCGGAACCGATCTCCTGTCGCTGTTGAAAGACGACGTCGTCACTCCGCGACGACTGATCAATATCAAGGAGATCGACGAACTGCGGGGGATCGCCTTCGATCCCCGAAAGGGCCTTCGGCTGGGCGCTTTGGTCACCATCGAGGAACTCCTGGACGATCCTCGTGTGAGGCAACATTATCCGGCGCTCGCCGAGGCTGCCGAAGGTATCCGCAGTCCTCAGATCAGAAATATGGGCACGGTGGCCGGCGATCTCTGTCAGCGACCTCGCTGCTGGTATTTCCGCGCCGGATTCGGACTTCTGGCCCGGGACGCTCAAGGCCGCTCATTGGTCCTCCATGGCGATAACCGCTATCATGCCATCCTGGGAAATGACGGGCCGGCCTATTTTGTCAGTCCGTCGAGTCTGGCGCCGCCGCTCGTCGCTTATCAGGCGCGGGTGCGCCTGTTCGGTCCCGGAGGGGCGCGCGAGATGCCGGTGCAGGCGTTCTTTCGCATTCCCCAATCCGAGGATGAGCGCGAGCACGATCTTCGCCCCAATGAGATCGTCACCGAGATCCTCGTCCCTCCGCCGCAAGGTGAGGCGAGCGCCACCTGCGAAGTGCGTCAGCGCGAGGCGCTCGACTGGCCACTGGCCACAGCGTCGGTTGCGCTCAAGATGGACGGCGATCGCGTCACCGCCGCGCGCGTCGTCATGGGCCACGTGGCGCCCACACCCTGGCTCTCTTCGGAGGCGGCGCAGGCACTGGTCGGCAAGACGATCACCGATGACGTGGCTCAAGCGGCCGGAGAGGCCGCCGTTCGCCGAGCCAAGAGCCTGGGTCGCAATGGCTACAAGATTCAGTTGGCGCGCGTGGCCGTCAAACGAGCGATTCTGCGAGCCGTTCAAGGAGGTGCACGATGATCACCGAGGCCGAACGCTTCAGCACCGACCATCCGGCTCTCTGTCCATGCCTGCGGTGGAAATCCTATTTCATCCCCGCCGAACCCGATCCCACCGTGCCGCCGTCCAACGATGGTCTGTTCTGGTGCGAACTCACGCAGAGTTGCATGGGACCCGATGGGAAACTCGCCGAGCCGGGGAATTGTGCTTCGCCCCAACGTCAGTGCTACCGGATGGCCCAGGTATGACCGAGCGCGACGGTCATGGTCGATGGACGTCGACCGGCCCGAAGATTCTTGACACGACCAACCATCAATGGTAGGTTAGGGTCGTTCAGGGAGGAGATTCATGATGCGGAAAATTCTGATGATATTGACTGCAGGTCTCGTCCTGGGATCGTTCCCATCCATCGGGCGCGCCCAGCATATTCGTGGTACCTACGTCGAAACCCGGAGCGCCGACGTGTACACCGGTCCGTGCTTCGCCAACGCCGAGGTGGGCTTGGTGGGCGATCGCGCGATTCTGGCCTGGCGCATCGAACGAGGCCAGTGGCAGGGCGTCCGCCTGGACGGCTTGAGCGTGGTCGGCGTCATCAAGGCCAGGGCCACGTTGGGCGATCCCTACAGCGATCCCTACCCGGCGGAAGCCGTTCTCATCGTCGATGAGAAGGCGACGCCCGAGCAACGAACGGCGCTCATCCGCTTCGCCCAGGAG